>JAOPZG010000599.1 GCA_025964215.1 Conexibacter sp. | reverse complement strand
GTGGGCACCGAACGCCGCGCTCAGCCGTTCCGCGCGGATGAGGACATCACGCATCCCCGCTTCGCCGGCAGCCACCGACGACGTCCGAGCCGCACGCGTGGGCGGCGCGATGCGGCCGCAGCCATGGCGTCAATCCGTGTCGTCGCAACCGACGCGCAGACGTCATGCGCGCCGTTCGGTGCCCGCACGCAGCAGGTCACGGGAGCAGCGCAACACTTTCACCAAGCGACCCGAACGCAGACGACCGCGCGCGACGCGGAGCGGAGGTGACGAGCGACACGGAGACGACGCCCGGCCAGCCCCGCCCCGCACCACGCCGTCCCGAAGAGACACACACGACACCCAGGAAGACGAACCGGCGGAGGGTTCTCGCGAGCGGGCTAGAATCCACTCCTCGCGAGCGCAGGGCGGGACCTCTCCCGCAGACCGGCGCCCGCCCCTCTTCCCCATGTCCCGCCGCGAACGACAGCGCCGCAGGCGTCGCAACAAGGGCGGCCCCGCCCGCCCCCTCTTCCTCGCCCTCGGCGTGCTGACGACGTTCGCCGCGCTCGGCGTGCTCGGCGCCGTCGGGTGGGTCGTCTCCGTCGCGACCTCCGGGCCCGCGCTCGACACGATCAAGCCCCAGGACCAGGGCGCCGCCTCGGTGATCTACTCGGCCGACGGCCACCGCCTCGGCTTCATCAGCAACGACATCCTGCGCACGCCGATCACCGGCGGCCAGATCCCGCAGAACGTCCGCGACGCCACCGTGGCGATCGAGGACCGGCGCTTCTTCGAGCACAAGGGCGTCGACTTCGAGGGCGTCGTCCGCGCCGCGGTCAAGAACCTGGAGAACAAGGACGACATCCAGGGCGGCTCGACCCTGACGATGCAGCTGATCCGCAACCTGTACACCAAGGACACGGTGCGGACCGGCGTCGAGGGCTACAAGCGCAAGATCCGCGAGGCGAAGCTCGCCGAGGAGCTCGAGGACCAGCATCCCGGCCGTCGCGGCAAGCGCTTCATCCTCGACCAGTACCTCAACAACGTCCCGTACGGCACGGTCGGCGGCAAGACCGCGGTCGGCATCCAGGCCGCCTCGCGCATCTTCTACGACAAGCCCGCCGACAAGCTGACGCTCGCGCAGGCCGCGATGCTCGCCGGACTCCCCCAGGCGCCGACGAGCTACAACCCCTTCTTGAGCGCCCCCAAGGCGCTCGCCCGCCGCAACGACGTGCTGCGCCGGATGGCCGACCAGGGCTACATCAGCCAGGCCGAGGCGGCCAAGGCGATCGGCCAGCCGCTCGGGGTCAAGGCCAACGCCTACTACACGCAGAAGCGCGAGAGCTACTTCTACGACTACGTCAAGCAGCAGCTCGTCGACGAGTACGGCGCCAAGCGCGTGCAGGCCGGCGGCATGCACATCTACACGACGCTGAACCTGAAGATGCAGCAGGCGGCGCGCAAGGCGCTGGACGCCAACCTGGCCGGGACCGACCGCTCCGGCTCGATCGTCTCCGTCGACCCGAGCAACGGCGACATCAAGGCCATGGCCTCGACCGCCACCTACGGGCAGTTCAAGTTCAACCTGGCCTCCCAGGGCCACTACGCCGCCGGCTCCACCTTCAAGGTGATGGTGTTGATGACCGCCCTGCGCAAGGGCGTGGACCCCGACACCACCACCTACACGTCGATGCCGCTGAAGTTCGACGACCCCACCTGGGGGCCGATCGACGTCCACACCTACTCCGGCAGCTACATCGGCCGCGCGAACCTCGTCAAGGCGACGCTCGCCTCCGACAACTCGATCTACCAGCAGCTCGACCTCGACCTCGGGCCCGAGGAGGTCAAGAGGACGGCGATCGACATGGGGATCAAGTCCCCCGTCGACGCGCTCCCGGCCGCCGCGCTCGGCGGCCTGACCAAGGGCGTCACGCCGCTGGAGATGGCCAACGCCTACGCGACCATCGCCTCCAACGGCTGGCGCAACAAGGTCAGCGCGGTCCGCAAGGTCTGCTTCCCCACCAAGCTCGCCGGCTTCGACTGCAAGACCGAGAAGCCGCACCGCCACCGCGCCTTCCAGGACGGCGTGACCGCCGAGGCCACCAAGATCCTGGCCGAGAACGTCCAGGCCGGCACCGGCACCAAGGCGCAGTTCGGCTGCCCGGCCGCCGGCAAGACCGGCACGGTCGACGACTTCACCGACGCCTGGTTCGTCGGCTTCACGCCGAGGCTCGCGACCTCCGTCTGGGTCGGCCACGCGACCGACCGCCGCACGCTCGGCCCGGGCGCCGCGGGCGGCGAGGTCGCCGCGCCGATCTGGGGCCAGTACATGAAGACCGCGCACGGCAAGTACTGCGGGGACTTCGCCAAGCCCAAGCACGCGTTCGTCTCGACCCCGTTCTTCGGCAAGTACGCCAAGACCGGCGTCAAGGACAACAAGGTCGACCCGAGCACGTACGAGAAGAACCCGACGGGCGCGAAGGACCTCGAGACGGGCAAGGACGGCAAGGGCACCGGGACGGGGTCGACCAAGTACCCCAACGACCAGTACGCGACCCCGCCGCAGACCGCGCCCGCGACGACGACGCCGAGCACCCCGTCCACCGGCACGGCCGCGCCGGGCACCGGCACCGCGACGCCCGCCCCGAGCACCGGGACCGGCGGCGGCACCGCCCCGCCGCCCTAGCGGCCGCCCACCACTGAGCGTTCACGAAAAGGCCGCCGCGCGGGGTTCCGGCCCTGGTACGGTCGCGCCATGTCCAAAGAGGACAAGGTGGAGTTCGAGGGCGAGGTCATGGAGGCCCTTCCGAACGCCATGTTCAAGGTCCAGCTCGACAACGGGCACGAGGTCCTCGGGCACTGCGCCGGCAAGATGCGGCGCTTCCGGATCCGGATCCTCCCCGGCGACCGCGTCCGCGTCGAGCTGAGCCCGTACGACCTCACCCGCGCGCGGATCATCTACCGGCACCGCTGAACCTCGCCAGAGGCTCCTTCCCGCACGGCTCCGCTAGCTTCGCTGCTCCCGATGGCCGAGCTCGACCTGATCGCCGCGTTCCAGCGGCTGCTCACCAACCGCTCCGAGCGCGTCGTCCGCTGGTCGGGCGACGACTGCGCGGTGGTGCGCGCGCGACCGTTCCAGGCGGTGAGCGTCGACGCGATGGTCGACGGCGTCCACTTCCGCCTCGAGCACCCGGCGGTCACGCCGGCCGACGTCGGCCACCGCGCGCTGGCCGGCGCGCTGAGCGACCTCGCCGCGATGGGCGCCGACGCCGGCGAGGCCTACGTCGTGCTCGGCCTGCCCGACGGCTTCGCGGCCGACGACGTGCTCGCGCTCGCCTCCGGGATGGAGGCGCTCGCGGAGCGCACCGGCACGACGATCGCCGGCGGCGACCTCACCCGCGCGCCCGTGCTCACGATCTCGGTCACCGTCGTCGGCTG
>JAOPZG010000565.1 GCA_025964215.1 Conexibacter sp. | reverse complement strand
GCGTTGCCGCCCCGGGCCAGCACGGCGCGCCCCGCGCGCGCCGCCGCCGGCGACTCGGTCGCGACCACGCCCGCCGTCGAGCTGACGCCGTCGTGGTACCGCGAGCCCTGCGTGGCGGACGCCACGGAGCCGGGGATCCAACACACCACGGCCGCCAGGGCGACCAGGACCGCGAGAGAGCGCTGCATCCGCTTCCCTTACCCACCCCGCGCCGAGGTGGAACCAGAGCGCGACCCTCAGCGCCGGATCGGCTGCGTGAGCGCCTTCACGAAGTCCTCGAGCTGCTGCGTCGTCCAGCACTCGTAGGCGTCACAGTACTGCTCGTAGGCGGAGATCACCGAGTCGCCGTAGTTCCAGTACAACCGCGGCTCCGGGTTCAGCCAGAACGTGCGCCCGGCCTTCGCGGAGATCTTGGCGAAGATGTCGGCGCGCGGGTCGCGGCCGTTGGTGCGCGCGTCGCCGAGCACGATCACCGTCGCGCGCGGGTGCAGGTCGTCCTCGACGAGCTCGCGGAACTCGGTCCAGACGCGCCCGTAGTCCGTGTAGCCGGAGATGTCGGCGACGCCGCTGTCGCGCCCGATCGCCTCGGACACCGCCTTGAAGTCGCGCTCCTTGGCGAAGATCTCCGTCACCTCGGAGATCCGCTCGATGAACACGAACGAGCGCATCTTGCGGAACGAGTCGTGCAGCGCGTGCAACACGGACAAGAAGAAGACCGACGCGCTCGTGACCGACGTCGAGACGTCGCACAAGACGTAGATCTCCGGACGCCGCGGCCGGATCGGCTTCTCCTTGATGACCGCCGGGACGCCGCCGAACTCCAGGGAGGCCCGCATCGTCTTGCGCATGTCGACCGCCGCGTGGCGCTTCTGCCCGCGCTGCTCGTTGCCCTGCGTCTTCAGGCGCCGCTTGAGCTGCGCGACCACGCGATGCACGGCGGCGAGGTCCTGCAACGGCCCCGACGGCAGCGCGCGGTCCAGCTCGTTCAGCGGACGCGCCGGCGAGAGCTGCTCCGTGCGCTCGATCTGCCCGCGCTCGAGCTCCTGGCGGAGCATCGCCTCGAAGCGGCGGATCTCCTCGCGCGGCAGCCCGTCGCGGCGCGGGTCCTCGGGTGGGAGGTCCGGCTGCGCGTCGGCGCGCAGCGCCAGCGAGCGGCGGATCCGCTGGACGTCCACGCCGATCACGCCCGAGCCCTCGCCCTGGCGCCCGAACGCCGCGATCGCCAGCCGCGCGAGGTCGCGCATCAGCGCCTGGTTGCCGTCGCGCACCGCGGCCGCGACCTGGCGCCGCAGCTCCTCCATGTCCATCGCGCCGGCCTCGTCGGGCGAGATCCCGCCCTCCTCGCGCACGCCCTCCTCGATCGCCGCCAGCTCCACGGCGCGGAAGAAGAAGCGGTCGAAGACGAGCTCGAAGACGCGGCGGTCGTCCTGGGACTTCGCCAGCGTCGCCGCGAGCGCCTCCCGGAAGTCGACCTGCTCGGTCCACGGCACGTGCTGCAGAGCGGCGAACGCGTCGAGCAGCTCGCTCGTCCCGATCGCGACGCCCTCGCCGCGCAGCTCCTCGCCGAACTCGAGCAGCCGCCCGGCCATGCCGGGGCGCTCGAGCTTCGACGCGCCGTGGACGCCCGCCCGGCGCGCGTTCTTATGAGGAAGCGGGGGCATTGAGCTTCACGCCCACGCGCTCGGTGACGATGTCGAGGTCCGTGCGGTGCTTGACGATCACCGAGATGGTGTCGTTGAACATCTTGGTGTCGATGTCCTGCGCGCCGAGCAGCAGCAGGGCGCGCGCCCAGTCGATGGACTCCGCGATCGACGGCGGCTTCTTGAGGTCGAGGTCGCGGACCATCGCGACGACCTCGACGAGCTTGCGGCCGACCGCCTCGGGCAGGTCGGGCGTGTGCAGCCGGACGATCTCCAGCTCGTGCTCGAGCTCGGGGTAGTCGAGCCAGAGGTAGAGGCAGCGGCGCTTGAGCGCCTCGGTCAGCTCGCGGGTGTTGTTGGAGGTCAACAGCACGACCGGGTGCGACTTGGACTTCACGGTGCCGAGCTCGGGGATCGAGATCTGGAAGTCGCTCAGGACCTCCAGCAGCATCGCCTCGAACTCCTGGTCGGTCTTGTCGATCTCGTCGATCAGCAGCACGACCGGCTGCTCGGAGGCGATCGCCTGCATCAGCGGGCGCGAGAGCAGGAACTCCTCGCCGAAGATGTCGTCTTGGACGTCGTCCCAGCCCGTTCCCTGGCGTTCCGCCTGGATCCGCAGGAGCTGCTTGCGGTAGTTCCACTCGTACAGGGCCTTGGCCTCGTCGAGCCCCTCGTAGCACTGCAGGCGCACCAGCTCGCGCCCGAGGTACTTCGCGAGGGCCTTGGCGAGCTCGGTCTTGCCGACGCCCGCTGGGCCCTCGACGAGGATCGGCTTGCCGAGCTTCGCGGCGAGGTAGCTGACCAGCGCGGTGGACTCGCCGGGCAGGTAGCCCGTCGCCCGCAGGCCATCGTGGACATCAGTGACGGAGTTGGGCTCGACCGGCATGGACGCGAAAGTCTACGAGGCCCTAGTGTCACGCCCCGTGCTGATGCTCGGCGCCATCCCCGCGACGCCCGTCTACGCCCTCATGGCGTTCGCGTTCGTGCTGGCCGTGATGGGCCACATCTTCCGCGACTACCGGATCGTCGGGATCGGGATCGCGATCCTCTTCGTCGCCACGGCGCTGCTGATCCTGGGGGCCTATCAGTCCTACCAGGACCACGGGCCGCTGGACTTCTAGGGGCGCGGCGGGCGGCGTGCGGATCGAGCTCGAGCCCGGCGACGAGCCGCCGCCGCGGTCCTGCCCGGAGTGCGGCGCGCCGTTGCGCCAGCTCCAGTGGTTCGTCTACGCCGACGGCGCGGCGAACGCGGTCGCCTACGCGGATCGCTGCGCGGCGCCGGTGCACGACCGGCCGCGCACGTGGATCACGCTCGCCTTCGGCGAGTGGGCGGAGGGCACGTCCGGCGCCGATCGCTTCGCGGTCTGCCTCGCCTGGTGGGACGGCGGGATGGCGCTGATCGACGAGCCGGTGCGCGAGAGCGACCTGCTCGGGATCTTCGCCCCGCGCGAGGAGGCGCTGACCCTCGACGGGGTCGAGCACCTGTGGGATGTGGCCGACGCGGTGGCGACCGCGATGGTTGTAGCGCTATAACGATTGGGTGACGTTAACTTCTCTCGACCGCCGCCACCGCCTGCTCGTGCTCGCGATCTGCTGCATGAGCCTCTTCATCGTGGGCCTCGACAACACGATCGTGAACGTCGCGCTGCCCTCGATCCGGACCGATCTGCACGCCTCGGTGCCCGAGCTGCAGTGGACGGTCGACGCCTACACGCTGGTCCTCGCCAGCCTGCTGATGCTCTCGGGCTCGACGGCCGACCGGCTCGGCCGCGTCCGCGTCTTCCAGGTCGGGCTCGCGATCTTCACGGTGGGCTCGCTCGCGTGCAGCCTCGCGCCGAGCGTCGGCTGGCTGATCGTCGCCCGGATGCTCCAGGCCGTCGGCGGGTCGATGCTCAACCCGGTCGCGATGTCGATCATCCGCAACACCTTCGAGGACCCGCGCGAGCGGGCGCGGGCGATCGGGATCTGGGGCGGCGTGGTCGGCATCAGCCTGGCGCTCGGCCCGGTCGCGGGCGGCGCGCTCGTCGCGCTGAGCTGGCGCGCGATCTTCCTGGTGAACATCCCGGTCGGCCTCGCGGCGATCGTGCTCACGCACCGCTACGTGCCGGAGTCGCGGGCGCCGCGGCCGCGACGGGTCGACCCCGTCGGCCAGGCGCTCGTCGTCGTCATGCTCGCGACGCTGACCTACGCGATCATCGAGGGTCCGGGGCTGGGGTGGACCTCGGCGCGCACCATCGGCCTCTTCGCCGTCGCCCTTGCCGCGCTGCTCGGCCTGCTGCGCTACGAGCCGCGCCGCGACGAGCCGCTGATCGAGCTGCGCTTCTTCCGCAGCGCGCCGTTCTCGGGCGCGACCGCGATCGCGGTCTGCGCGTTCGCCTCGCTCGGCGGCTTCCTGTTCCTCAACACGCTCTACCTCCAGGAGGTCCGCGGCTACTCGCCGCTGCACGCCGGGCTGCTGGTGCTCCCGATGGCGCTGATGGCGCTGATCCTCGGGCCGCTCTCCGGGCGCGTCGTGGGCGCCGTCGGCGCGCGGATCCCGCTGCTGGTCGGCGGCGCCGGGATGGCGCTCGGCAGCGTGATGCTCACGGGACTGAGCGCGACGACCTCCGTGGTGTGGCTGCTGGCCGCCTACATCGTCTTCGGGATCGGCTTCGGCGTCGTCAACCCGCCGATCACCAACACCGCGGTCTCCGGGATGCCGCCCGAGCAGGCCGGCGTCGCCTCGGCCGTCGCCTCCACGAGCCGGCAGATCGGCCAGACGCTCGGCGTCGCCGTGGTCGGCGCGGTCTCGGCCGCGGGCGCGGGCATCGCGGCGGGGACGGGGGACGGCTTCGCGCAGGCGAGCCATCCGGCCTGGTGGATCATCACCGGCTGCGGCGTCGCCGTCTTCGCCCTCGGGCTCGTGACGACGACGGGCTGGGCGCGGATGACCGCGACGCGGACGGCCGAGCAGCTCGGCGAGTCGCGGGCCACGGTGGCGGCGTGAGCGCGCCGCG
>JAOPZG010000499.1 GCA_025964215.1 Conexibacter sp. | reverse complement strand
GTGCGTGAGCGTCGCGTGCGAGGGGCTCGTGGGCGTGGTCTTCGACCCGACGCGCGACGAGCTCTTCACCGCGACGGCGGATGGTCCGGCCTTCTTGAACGGCGTCGCGCTGCGGCCGGCGCCGCCGGTCGATCTCGCGCACGCGCTGGTCGCCAGCGGCTTCGGCTACGACACGCGGCGGCGAGAGCTGCAGGCGGAGGTCATCACGCGGGTGATCCCGCGCGCCCGCGACGTGCGCCGCGGCGGGGCGGCGGCGCTCGACCTCGCGTGGACGGCCGCCGGCCGGCTCGACGCCTACTACGAGCGCGGCGTCAGCCTGTGGGACATCGCCGCCGGTGAGCTGATCTGCGCGCGGGCGGGCCTGGTCGTCGAGCGGCTGGAGCCGGCGGGCGAGCTGCCGTGGGGCGTGCTCGCCGCGCCGGCGACGATCGCGGACCACCTCCGCGCGCTGGTCGCCTAGCCGTGGAGTGAGACGCGCTCGGGCTCGAGCGCGAACTGGATCCGGACCTCGCCCTCGGTCCGGCCCGGGTAGCTGTCGGCGTCGAGGTACTTCTTGGCGAGCGCGTCGATGCCGGCGTCGGCGCCGTCGTGGGTGTCGAGCACGAGCTTGCCGGTCACGGCGACGAACTGGAACGGGTTGGCGGCATCGGCGACGCTGATCGTCGCCTGGCCGGCGCGGCGCAGGTTCTTGGGCCAGGCGCGGCCCTCGGCGGAGTTGACGAGCACGCGGCCCTCGTCGTCGACGTCGGCCCAGACGACGACGCTCTGGATCGAGCCGTCCTCGCGGAGCACCGAGAGGTGGGCGTAGTTCTTGTCCGCGATGATCTCGCGCGCGCGGCCTTCGAGCTTGGTGGTGGGCATGGGGTCACCCTAGCCGCGGGGGTCGGCTCTCCGAGGGCGCTTAGGCCTGCGGCGCCTTCGCCACGAGCGGGGCGGTCCGATACGGGATGGGCTGGCTGAGGGCGATGTAGCTCGTCGAGCGGCGGATGGCGTTGTTGGAGAGCAAGCGGTTGACGATCTCCTGGAGGTGCTCGGTGTCGCGCGCGACGATCCGGCAGAGGAGGTCGGAGGGACCGCTGGTGGCGGTGGCCTCGAGGACCTCGGCGGTGGAGTCGAGGACGGCGACGGCCTCGGTCAGGCGGCCCTGCGCGATCTGGAGGAAGACGAAGGCGAGGACGTGGTAGCCGAGGCGCGCCGGGTCGATCTCCGGGCCGTGGCCGCGGACGACGCCGCTGGCCTCGAGCTTGGCGAGGCGCGCCTGAACGGTGCCGCGCGCGACGTCGAGGCGGCGCGAGGCTTCCATCAGGCCCAGGCGCGGCTCGTCGCGCAGGAGGGCGATGAGGCGGGCGTCGAGCTCGTCGATGGTCATGTTGTGCAGATGATAAGGGTTTTCGCTGTACGTTCTTGGGCGGAACGCACGGTTTCGTTGGTCGCTCTTGTCGAGCGGGGCGCGTAGTGGTGTCCTTGTGCGCATGTTCGAAGAGGGGCAGCTCTACTCACCGGTCACGCGCGGGGAGGACGGCAGCGTCGAGGTCCACCTCGGCGAGGACCATCCCGGCTTCCACGACGAGGCGTATCGCGCGCGCCGCAACGCGATCGCCGCCGCCGCGATGGGGTGGACCGAGGGCGCGCCGGTCCCGCGGATCGCCTACACCGACGCCGAGCACGAGATCTGGCGGACGGTGTCGCGCGAGCTGCACGTCAAGCACGAGCGCTACGCGTGCCGGGAGTTCCTGGACGCCAAGGCGGCGCTGGGGCTGCCCGAGCATCGCGTGCCGCAGCTCGACGAGGTCACGGTGGGGCTGGAGCTCCTGTCCGGCTTCGCCTACCACCCGGCGCCGGGGCTCGTGGCGCTGCGCGAGTTCTACGGGTCGCTCGGCGACCGCGTGTTCCACTCGACGCAATATGTACGCCATCCGAGCGAGCCGCTGTACACGCCCGAGCCCGACGTCATCCACGAGGTCATCGGCCACGGGAACTTGTTGGCTTCCCCGCGCTTCGCGGCACTCAAGGAGGAGGCCGGCCTCGCCGCCCAGCGCGTGGAGACCGACGCCGCGCTCCAGGCCATCGCCGACGTCTTCTGGTTCACGATGGAGTTCGGCGTCCTGTGGGAGGAGAACGAGCTCCGCGCCTACGGCGCCGGCATCCTCTCCAGCTACGGCGAGATCGAGGAGTTCCGCTCCATGGACATCCGCCCACTCGACTTCGCCGACATGGTGTCCATCGACTACGACATCACCAAGTACCAGCCGGTGTTGTACGCGGCGCGATCCCTCGATCATCTCGAGGCGGAAGTCGGCACCTTCTTCGCGACCGCGGACGACGACACGCCGGCGCGGCTGGGTCGCCCGCGGGTGTGAAGGAGGGGTGCGTCAGTCCTTCGGCTCGACGAGGGCGTCGAGCGCCACCACGGCGTCTCGTCGGGCGACGGAGACGTTCCACCGGTTCATGCGCCGCCACGGGATCTGGAGGCGATCGAGCGCGACGCAGAACAGCTCGCGGATGTCGTCGGAGCGGTTGCTGAACTGGTAGCGCCCGTAGTCATATGCCTTGCCACGAACGACGACGCGGTTGGTGCCCCGCCATCCGTCGGAGTGGAGGAGCCCGCGGACGAGTTGATCGGGATGCTCGGCGACGATGTCCTGCTGCCAGCCGACCAGGACGATCGGCCGGAGATGCTTCGCGCCCTCGCCGTGCTGGGGCAGGAGGCACGGCCAGCGCTTCGAGTACTGCGACGCGACCAGCATGTGGTCGGTTCGATGCGGCGTGAGGCTCGCCCGCGAGTCGGGGAGCACGCGCCGCATCGTGGCGGCGACGCCCTCCGCCAGCCGCGGATGGCGGGCGTCGACGTAGATCCGGAGCCGGTAGACATCGCGCGCGCCGCGCGCGAGATGCCCGTCGCCCAGATAGAGACCGAGGAGATAAGCGTAGGCGGGCCGGTCGAGCGCGAGCGGATCGTGCTCCGCACCGCCGCACGCGGCGCACGTCGCCCGCGAAGCCTCTGCGACCACGCCAGCACGGCGCCAGTCGCGCACCGTCGCACGAGGAATGCCGGTGGCGCGAGCGATCTTGACATCGCTCCACCCGCGCATCAGGAGCTCGGCGACCTCGGCACGCTGATGAGGAGGTCGCACGCGGCAAAGCCTGCCGCGACGTCCGGACGTCAATACCCGGGGTGGGAGTCGAACCCACACGCCCTTGCGGGCAGAGGATTTTGAGTCCTCGGCGTCTACCGTTCCGCCACCCGGGCAGGTGGTGGCAAGCAGTCTAAAGCCCGGCGGCGGCTACGCCGGCTGCGGCGATGACGAGTGGCCGGACGTGGTGTCGGTCGTGCGCTCGACTTCGACGTTCCAGGCCTGGTTGAAGGCGCGCATCGCGAAGCCGATCAGGAGGATCTGGACCGGGATGATCAGCGCGGTCACGATGGCGAGGACGCCGGAGTCGATCGTGGGCTGGGCGAAGCCGGTCTCGTCGCGGTCCAGCCAGCCGGGGACGGCGACGGCGGCGAAGATCAGCAAGAGGATCGCGAGCGCGGCGGCGACCGGGAGGACGCCGCGGTTCCAGCGGCCCACGTAGAACGCCATGATCAGGTAGATCAAGATGTAGGCGATCTGGACGGGCTTGGCGCCCTGCAGGGCGTCCCAGCCGCCGATGGTCACGATGAGCATCAGCGCGACGGAGACGAGGAGCAGGAGCAGCACGACCGCCTTGGTCGCCTTGCTCGTCGCCTTGTCCCGATTCGGGTGCTCGATGATCACGTCGTTCTCCTCCATCCCGTGCCGACCTTACAATCCCTCGCGGTCGCGCGCGACGGTCGTCGTTTCCGGAGCGCGTGTCGCCGAAGCCCTGCGGGCGTGGCGGAACTGGCAGACGCGCGAGGTTTAGGTCCTCGTGGCCTTATGGCTGTGGGGGTTCGAGTCCCTCCGCCCGCACTCCTACTTCTTCGCCTTCTTCTTCGGCGCGACCTTCAGCGTGAGCTTGTGCGTCAGGACCTCGGCGGTCGTGCCGGGGCGCTTGATGGTCACCGTCACGTAGCCGGTGAGGGACTTCTTCTTCTTGCCGAGCTTGCGCGCGGCGGAGGAGAGCTTGATGGTCAGCGTGCGCTGCTGGCCGGACTTGAGCGAGAAGCTGGACTTGGCGTAGGGCGCGGGGGCCTTCTTGGGCTTGGCCTTCGCCTTCGCCGTCACCGCGCGGGTCGTCGCGCCGGGCGCGGGCTTCTGGGCGCCGAAGGTGATCGTGCCCGTGCAGCCGTCGGCCTGGTGGCAGACGGCGATGAACGTGAACTCGCCCCAGTTGCTCGTCGCGCCGGAGCCGGGCTTGATGCCGAGGAGGTTCGCGGCGATGTCGCCCCAGCCGATGTCGTTCGGGACGCGCGTGACCGTCGGGACGAAGCTGATCGTCGCGTTGGCCGCCGGCGGGGCGGGCGTCGGGATCGGCGTGGTGGTCGGCGGCGGCGTGGTCGTGCCGCCGCCGCCGCCGTCGCCCGTGCCCGGACCCGCGCCGGCCGTGTCGAAGACGTACGCGGCGCCCTGCTCGTTGTTGCTGCCCACCTTCGCGTAGCGCGCGCTCGAGACGACGGTCGTGCCCGAGACGGCCGCCCAGTCGGCCTGCTGGACGTTGCCGTCAGCGGGACCGCTGACCTTCGTCGACGTGCTGGTGGACGCCCACGTCGCGCCCGGGCGGGTGAACACGTAGAAGCCGCCGGAGGTGCCGGACGCGGTGCCCGGCGTGAACGGGGAGGAGGCCGTGATCGTCGTCCCGGAGATCGAGACGGAGGTGCCGAAGTGGTCGGCGCTCGTGTTGTCGGTCTGCGTCAGCCGCACGCTGGAGGTGACTGAGCCGGTCCATCCGGCCCCCGGCTGCTCGAAGACGTAGACCGACGGGAGCGCCGAGCCCGGGTTGTAGTTGTTGGGCGCGCCGACCACCAGCGTCGTGCCCTCGATCGCGAGCGAGCCGCCCAGCGACTCGCCCGTGATCTGCGGCGAGGAGGTCAGCTTGGCGGTCTGCCCCGTGTCGGCCCAGCCGCCGCCGGGCTTCTTGTAGGTGTAGACCGCGCCCTTCCCGGACTGCGCGTACGGCGAGCCGACCGCGACGGTCGAGCCCGACACCGCGACGGCGTAGGCGTAGGAGTCGTCCGAGGCCGTGTCGGATCCGGTCAGGCGGGCGGTCTGGGTGGCGCTGACCCAGCCGCCGGACGGCTTGGTGTAGACGTAGGCGGCGCCGTAGCTGAGCGAGCCCGCGCCCGGCGCCCCGCCGACGATCGTGCTGCCGTCGGTGGCCACCGAGCTGCCGAGGTAGTCGTAGGTGGTGGCGTCGGTCGCAGCGAGCTCGGCGGTCTGGAAGGCCGC
>JAOPZG010000460.1 GCA_025964215.1 Conexibacter sp. | reverse complement strand
GCATGGAACGACGAACCGCCGTCATTGGTCCACGTCAACGCACCCGCCGTCGAAGACATCACGCCAAACAGCGACGTCAACGACACCACCAGCACGACGAATCGCGCAAACTTGCTCATAACGATCTTTCTCCTTGATGCGGCGCGGCGCTGCGAACAGCCCCGCAGGATTGGAACACCAGGGCGGTCAAGGCAATCGACTCGCTCCATGCTCGCCGACACACCACGGTCGCGATCTAGGAGGACCCTCACGCACGCCGAGATCAACAACCCCGGCGTCCCGCGAGTCAGGTCAATGAAACCGCCCGGCGATCCCCATAGCCAGAGCCAGCGCGCCCCGAGGTGCCAGCTGGCCAACGAGACCAGTTCACCCGTTGCGAGGCCCAGACCCGCAGCGCGGCAGTGAGACGCCAGTAGCGGACACGTTCCGTACCGGCTGTGGCATGGAACGACAAAGTGCCGTCGTTAGGCCACGTCAACGCATTCGCAGACGACCGGTACGAACTTGCTCGTATTCCTCTCTCCTAGTCGATAGGTCGCGGTACTACCTGCGCGCCGCGCGGAACTGGTACCCGGACGACGAGCGCACCGGTTCACCCACCCCGCCGGCAGACCGCGCTTCGTGACCTACGAGGGCCCAGATACGCAACCCCGGCAGCCCGCGGATAGCGCCCATGAGACCGCCCGGCGATCATGGCCACCAGAGCCCAGCGGGCTCCGACTGCCGAGTGGCAACAGTCCACTGCGACCCGGCCACATGCTGCCCCGCTTAATGCCAATCGCGGTACTTGCGAACAGGCATGATCGGCGGTCGCCCAACATCAGGTCCAAATAGATCACAGGATTCGCTGTCTGTTGCCAGCGGACACGTCCCCAACGCCGTTGCAGGCCACGCTGGTGCTGATGCCACACGACAGGCAGCCTTGAACGCCGCGGTGCCGGTGAGGCAAGGTCCTGTCGGCCTGGAGCCGCACCGTCGAACCATGCAACTCATTGACACGCCAACAGTCGAGAGCGTGCTCGTGCCGGCCCGTGGCCGGCGGCGCCACCCGTCGTCGAAACCACGTCAACGCATCCGCGGCCGAGGACCAAACGCCAGCGGCGGGTCCGTCGCCCGCGCTCCTTCTTCTCTCTCGATCTGACGTGACGTGACTCGGCCGGTCGAGCGTCGTCGCCGACAGCTGCGGTCACGTCAGATGACAGCGTCCGCGCCTCTCGATGAGAACCAGCGTGTCCAGGCGTGCCCGCGAGCACTGAGCTCCTGGCTTATCTGCCGCCCAGGGAGTCCGCGTGAACGCCGGCCCGAGATGTGGCGCCGGTCCGCCCGTGGCGGTGGTGACCGTGAGGGTCTTCTCTGCGAGGTGGGTCGGGTCGCCGTTGCCGAGTGGGCAGGTGCCTGATGAGCCGTTGATCGTCCTCAGGCCGCCGCCAGTAGTCAGAGTGAGCTGGCCGGGCGTCGATGGTGGCACGGGGTTGTTGTAGACGGTGTGGATCGCTCCGAAGATGGTGCAGATCCCTCGTGCCGAACTGGAACGCGCCGCAAGTGGCGTCCGTGTTGCCAGTCGTCCGCGCCGGCGGGCCGGCGTTCCACGCCGTCGTAGTGAACGTGTAAGTGCAGTCGATCGTCGTCGCGATGCCCGCCCAGGGCTGCAACCGGTGTAGATCGCAGTGCCGGTGATGGCCGACCACGTCGCTCCGACGAACGCCGGCGATGCCACGCTGCCGTTCGCGGTCAGGTTCGAGCAGGCGAGGGAGGCCGTAGTCGAGGACAGCGTCCCCGCCCCGCCGGTCGCGGTGAACGCCGTGTCCCCCGAGTTGTGCCAGGTCACCGCCCGTGCGACGGACCCGCCATCGCGAACAACGACACCAACGCCGTCACCAGCACCACAACGCGTGCGGACTTGCTCATGTCGATCACCTGCTCCTGCTCGAGGCTTCAGGCCCCGGAACGATGAGACCGTCCCGCAACCCCGCAGGCCAGAGCCAGCGCGCCCCGACGTGACCGCCGGGCGCGGGCTCGGGCTCAGGCCGCGCGGGCCGGCGCTTCGCGCATCACGCGGTCGCGGCCCGCGGCCTTGGCCGCGTAGAGGGCGCGGTCGGCGCCCTTCACCAACTCGTCGAGCTCCTGGCCGGTCCAGGCCGCGACGCCGATGCTGACCGTGACGGCGAGCTCTGCAATCGGGACGGCGGCGATGGCCTCCCGCAAGGACTCGGCGACCGCGGCGGCGCCGTCGGGCGTCGTCTCGGGCAGGGCGACGACGAACTCCTCGCCGCCCCAGCGGCCGACGACGTCCTCGCGGCGGACGCGCTCGCGCAGCCGGGCGGCGAGCTCGCGCAGGACGACATCGCCGACGTGGTGGCCGTGGCGGTCGTTGATGGCCTTGAAGCGGTCCGCGTCGATGATCAGGAGGGCGAGCTGGTGGCCGTGGCGGCGGGCGCGGCTGATGAGGACGTCGATCTGGCGGGCGGCGCCGCGGCGGTTGGGCAGCTCGGTCAGCTCGTCGCGGTAGGCGAGGTCCTCGAGGTCGGAGTAGCGGCGCAGCGCGAGGTCGAGGAGCTGGCGCGAGCGGTAGGCGACGCGGACGCGGGCGATCAGCGCCGGGCCGACGTCCTCCGCGGTCCAGATGTCGGCCGCGCCGCCGGCGAGCGCGGCGAGCACCTCGTCGACCTCCGCGCGCGGGTGCAGGAGCACGACCGCGACGCCGAGCAGCTCCGGGTCGCCGGCCACGTCG
>JAOPZG010000360.1 GCA_025964215.1 Conexibacter sp. | reverse complement strand
ACGGCGAACGCCCCTGTGGGCGGGGCGTCCGGGACGGACCGAGAGCGACGCCGGGTCGGTCAGCCCAGCGCCTTCTCGATCGCGGACAGGACACGATCGGCCTGGAAGGGCTTCACGACGAAGTCCTTGGCGCCGAGCTTGATCGACTCGAGGACCTTGGACTCCTGGCCCAGGGCCGAGCACATGACGACCTTCGCGCCGGGGTCGACGGCGATGATCTCCTTCAGGGCGGTCAGGCCGTCCTTGTCGGGCATGGTGATGTCCAGCGTCATGACGTCGGGGCGCAGCGACGCGAACTGCTGCACCGCCTCGGAGCCGTTGGCCGCTTCGCCGACGATCTCGTGACCGCCGCCGGTGAGGGCGTCGGACACCATCTTGCGCATGAACGCGGCGTCATCTACGACGAGCACGCGAGCCATCAGACTGCAACCTCCGTGGGAGTGGGAACAGGGGGAACAGGAGAAGTTGGGGTGGTCGCTCCGAGCACCGTCTCGACGCGCACGGCGAGGCCGCCGTCGTCGGTGACGAGCAGCCGGCCGGTGGCGAAGCGCATGCCGTCGGCGTAGAGGTCGATCGGCGCCTCGACCTCGCGGTCGAGCTCGACGACCGCGCCGCTGGGCAGCGCGACGATCCGGCCCGAGGGCATCCGCGTGCGGCCGAGCTCGGCCCAGACGCGGACGCTGATGTCGCGCAGCGCGTCGCCGAGCGGCGCGTCGTCGTGGCTCTCGGTGATCTCGTCCAGCGCGCGGGTCATCCGCACGATGAACGCGTTCGGCACGAGCTGGACGAGCAGGCACGGCGCGCCGCAGAAGCTGAAGGTCACGGCCGTGGCGTGGCCGGGGTGCTCCCAGCTGTCGCCGCCCTCGGACGCCGCGCCGAGCTGGCGCACGACCGGCGGCGCGATCTCGACCTCCTCGTCGAGGACCTTGCTGGTCGCCATCGCGGCGGCCGACATCATCTGGTTCATCGCCTCGCCGACGGCGGAGAACTCCAGCTCGGAGAGCTCGCCCCCGGACTCGACCTCGTTGGGGTCGACGCCCATCATGGCCGCGGCCAGGCGCCGGGCGCCCTCGATGCCGATGACCATCACGTTGCCGCCGGTGACGCCGTCGACGTAGGCGACGTCGGCCGCGATCGCGGGGAAGATCGCCTCGCCGAACGGGGACTCGTCCGGCGGGACGACGCGGACGTCGCCCGGCGAGACGCCCTCGGGGGAGAACATCTGGAGGACGCCCTGGACCGCCTCGGAGGTCGAGGAGCCCAGGCGGAGCAGTGCCTGTTCGGCGTTCATGGTGTGATCTCCACGGGACCGGTGATCTGGACGGCGCGGTGCTTGCCGCTGCGCCCGCCGCGCGCGTGATGGACGGGGGTGCGGTCGGCGAAGAGCGTGAGCTCGGCGTCGGCGTTGGCGTCGAGGCGGATGACGTCGCCGGGCTGCAGGGCGAGGATCTCGGCGAGCGTCAGCTGGGTATCGGCGACCTCGGCGCGCAGCGAGACCTCGACGTGGCTGAGGCCCTGGTTGACGGCGGCGGCGACCTCGGGGTCGCGGGTCGTGACCTCCTCGTCGTGGCGCGAGAACGCCTGGGCGACGGGGGCGATGGCGGCGTAAGGGATCAGCAGCGCCATCGTCGAGGAGAGGCCGTCGAGGCGCGCCTCGAGCGTCAGCGCGAGCGTCGGCTCCGAGCCGGGGGCGACCTGCACGGTCTCGGCCTGCGTGTCGACCATCGCGATCTCGAGCGTCATCTCCGAGACGTCGAACCAGACCGAGGAGAGCGCCTCGACGATCGTGCCGAACAGCCGCTGCACGACCATCAGGTCGATGTCGGTGAGCTCGCGGTCGCGCTCGGCCGTCTCGGTCCGGCCGCCGAGCATCCGCTCCAGCGCGACGAGGACGACCGGCAGCTCGGCGCTCAGGAGCATCCGGCCCTCGTGCGGCGCCGTGTCGATCTGGATGTGGACGGAGCCGTCGGGGACCTGCGCGAACGCGTTGGTCCACGTGAACTGGCCGACGTCGATGACCTCGAGCTCGATCGAGGTGCGGTGCTCGGCGACCAGCCGCGTGGCGGCGCGCTCGGTGAAGGTGTCCATGGCGCGGCGGATCCGCCGCTCCTGGTCGGTGGTGAACTTCGTCGGCCGGGTGAAGTCGACGGTGCGCAGCCAGCGGGCCCGCTTGCCGCCGCGCTCCTCCGCCTCCAGCGGCATGTTGCCCTCGCTCGCGCGGGCGAAGAGCTTCTCGATCTCGCCCGCGTCCAGGAACCCGCTCATGCGAACACGACCTTCGCGTCGGTGCCCGTCCAGCCGCCGAGGAGCTGCTGCTCGCGGCCCCCGGCCTCCCGGACGGTGATGGAGATGTCGGCGCCCAGCGTCACGCGGACGGTGCGCCCCTTGTTGCCGCCGGTCTCGGTCGCGCGGATCGGGATCCGCGAGGCCTCGACGAGGCGGGCGACCGCGGTGGTGTTGCGCTGGCCGATGTCCTGGCCGCTGCCGCCGAACTGGAACATCGCGGCGCCGCCGACCAGGGCGGCCTCCAGGCGCGTGCGCCGGGCGCCGGTGGCGAGCGCCAGGTCGATCAGCGCCGGGACGGCGAGGTCGGCGAAGCGGTGCGGCTGCGGCGGGTCGGGCTGCCCGGCGTCGGGCAGCATGACGTGCGCCAGCGCGGCGACGCCGGTTCCGCGGTCGACCAGGGCCAGCCCGATGCACGAGCCCAGGCCGATGCACGCCAGGGTGTCCCCTGCCGTGCCGGAGGCGGATGCCTCTCCCATGCGGACGACGGTCTCCACGGCTACAGGCCCAGCCGCTCCAGGAGCTGCTTGATGCCGCCGTGGCTCGGCAGCAGCAGGAAGGACAGGGAGCACTGCTCGGACTCGACGATCAGCTCGGAGTCGAGGACCAGCGCCTCGTCGATCCCGTCCCCGCGGCCGAGCAGGACCGAGGAGAGGATCGAGCCGAGCATGTCCTCGACGACCTGCGGCGGCGCGGGCTCCATGACCATGTCCACCATCTGCGAGAGCACGTTGATGTAGTTGGTCCCGAGGATGTTGCCGACCTCGCCGAGCATCGAGTGGCCGTCGGGCGTCGAGGGCTCGATGCCGTAGATGCCGCAGAGCGTGCGGGCGTCGGGCTCGGGGAAGAGCAGCAGGACGATCGCCTCGAAGTCGCCGACGACCGGGACGACGACGCCGTAGCGCAGCTCGCCCGGCGCGCCGGCGACGGCGACGGCCTCGGCGAGCGGCAGCGCGGCGGCCGTCGGCACGGAGATGTCGACGGACTTGCCGAGCATCGAGCTCAGCGCGGTGCCGGCGTTGCCGGAGCCGATGTTGGCGAGCTCGCGGAGCGCGTCGAGCTGCATGTCGGTGAATGCGGTCATGGCTGGGGCTTCCCTACAGGTCGTCAGACGGCGGCGCCGAGCGCAACGGGACGCTCGGACGCGGACAGGGCCGGGTGGGTGTTCAGGGTCAGGGCGTCGCAGTCGGCGAGCAGGACGATGTCGCCGTTGGAGAGGACCGCCGCGCCGGAGACCGCGGCCTCCTGGGCGACGTTCGGCGGCAGCGGGCGGGTGACCAGCTCGCGCTGGCCGACGAGCTTGGAGACCGAGAGGGCGATCGAGCCCTCCTGGCCGCGCACGATCACCACGTGGGTGTCGGCCTCCTCGCCGCTGCCCGCGGCGCCGCCGAAGACGTCGACCGCGCGGCGCAGCGGCAGGGCCTCGTCCTTGAGGACGAGCATCTTGCGCCCCGCGACGGAGCGGATGGGATGGTCGTCGAGGCGCATCGTGCGCTCGACGCGCTGCAGCGGGATGCCGAACGGCTGGCCGCCGGCCTCGACGAGCAGGGCGGACATGATCGCGAGCGTCAGCGGCAGGCGGATCTCGTTGACGGTGCCCTCGCCCTGGACCGAGGTGACCGTCACCTCCCCGCCGAGCTCGCGGATCTTGTCGCGCACCGCGTCCATCCCGACGCCGCGGCCCGAGAGGGCCCCGACCTCGGCGGCGGTGGAGAAGCCGGGCGCGAAGAGCAGCTCGATCGCGCCGCGCATGTCGATCTGCTGGGCCTGCTCGCGGGTGATGAGCCCGCGCTGCACGGCGACGGCCGCGACCTTCTCGGGGTTGATCCCGTGGCCGTCGTCCTTGACCGTGATCGCGATCGAGCCGCCGGCGTGGCGCGCCCCGATCGTCAGCGTGCCGGTCGGCGCCTTGCCGGCCGCGATGCGGTCGGCGGGCGTCTCCAGGCCGTGGTCGAGCGAGTTGCGGATGAGGTGGACGAGCGGGTCGCCGATCGCGTCGACGACCGTGCGGTCGAGCTCGGTCTCCTTGCCGACGAGCTCGAGCTCGACGTGCTTGTCGAGCTTGGTCGCGACGTCGCGGACGAGCCGCGGGAAGCGCATGAAGACGGCCTCGATCGGGATCATGCGGATCTGCATGACCATGGCCTGCAGCGCATGCGAGGAGCGGGTCAGCTCCTGCATCGCCTGGCCCAGGCCGGGCACGTCGGCCTCGGCGCTGAGCGCCTCGACGTGGGTGCGCTGGACGACGAGCTCGCCCATCAGGTGCATGAGCTGGTCGAGCCGCTCGGCGTCGACGCGGACGGTCTGGTGGCCGCCCTTCCTGCCGCCGCTCGGCGCCGCGGGGACGGCCGGCACGAGCGCGCCGTCCTCCTCGACGGCGGCCAGCGGGGCGACGTCCTCGAGCGGCGCGACGCGCGCCTCGGCGACGCGGACGTCGCCGACGTCGGGCACGGAGCGCAGCGCGGTCGCGACCGCCTCGACCTCGTGGTCGGTGGCGAGCAGGACCTCGACGACGCGGCCGTCGAAGCCGTCGATGTCGGCCTCGGCCGGCGCGGAGCGCAGCACGTCGCCGTGCTCGGCGGCGGCGGCGAGGAGCTGGAACGCGCGGACGGCCGGCATCTGCGCGTCCTCGGCGAGGACGGCGTGGATCTCCAGGACCGTGCGGCCCTCGCCGAGCTCGGCGAGGCGGGCGGGCGCGAGCTCCGGGGCGGGCGCCTCGGCGACGGCCTCCGGGTCGTCGCGCTCGCGCACGAGGGCGCCGAGGCGCTCGACGAGCAGCTCCGGGTCGAGGCTCTCGGCGCCGCCTGAGTCGATCGCGTCGACCGCGCCCGAGAGCGCGTCGAGGCAGGCGAGCAGGACGTCGACGACCTCGCCGGTCAGCCCGGTGCCGCGCTGGCGCAGCAGCTCGAAGACGTCCTCCATCTTGTGGGTGAGGGTCGCCATGCCCTCGAAGCCCATCGTCGCCGCCATGCCCTTCAGCGAGTGCGCGATGCGGAAGATGGCGTCGACCGTCTCGCGGTCCTCGGGAGCCTCCTCGAGGCGGACGACCGCGAGGTTCAGCTCCTGGAGGTTCTCCCGGCACTCGGCCAGGAACATCGGGAGGTACTCGGAGGTGTCCATCAGATCTTCCGGTAGACGAAGGGGGAGTCGGGCGCGAGGCCGTGCCGGGCCGGCTCCGAGACGCGCTCGGTCGCGCCGACGACGAGGCGGCCGCCCGCGCGGAGGCTCGCGGCAAGCCGGCCGTGGAGCGCGTCGCGCACGTCCTCGTTGAAGTAGATGACGGTGTTGCGGCAGAGGACGAGGTCGAAGGACCCGGCCTCGGGCGCGGCGCGCAGCAGGTCGCCCTGCTCGAAGCGCACGAGCCGCTTGAGCTCGGCCGAGGCGTGCCACCTGCCGTCGGCGGCCGGCGCGAAGTGCGAGGCGAGCGTCGCGGTCGGCGCGTCGCGCGCGTCCTCGGCGCTGAAGATCCCCGTGCGGGCGCGGGCCACCATGCGCGCGTCGATGTCGGTGCCGAGGATCGTGACCAGCGACCGCGGGATGGCGCGACGGGCGATCGCGGCCAAGGTGTAGGCCTCGGCGCCGTAGGAGCAGCCGGCGCTCCAGGCGCGGACGCGGCTGGGGCGGGTCGGGGCGGTCTCCGCGAGGTCGGGGAGGATCGTCTCCTCCAGCGTCTCCCACTGCTCCGGGTTGCGCCACAGCTGCGAGACGTTGATCGTCACGCGGTCCAGGAAGCGCTCGAGCTCGGCCTTGTCGCTCTTCAGCGTCGCGGCGTAGGCGAGCAGGTCGCGGGCGCCGCGGGTGGCGACGAACGAGCGGATGCGCCGCTCCATCTGGCCGCGCTTGTACTGGAGCAGGTCGATCCCGCAGACGCGGCGAAAGAGCAGGCAGAACGCCTCGTACTCGTCGCCGGCGTCGCGGCGCGCCTCGTTGCGCGGGGTGGTCGCGACGCTCATGCGACCTCCGCCACGATCGCGTCGGCGAGCTCGGAGAGCGGGACGACGACGTCGGCGAGCTCGGCCTCGACGATCGCCCGCGGCATCCCGTAGACGGTGCAGCTCGACTCGGCCTCGGCGATGATGCGGCCGCCGCGGGCCCGCACCTCGCGGGCGCCCTCGAGGCCGTCCTTGCCCATGCCGGTCATGACGACGAGCAGGAGCCGCTCGCCGTAGAGGCCGGCGGCGTCGGCGATCGTGAGGTCGGCGCGCGGGCGCAGGCCGCCAATCGCCGGCTCGTCGGTGAGCCGTGCAGCGCCGTCGGCGGCCAGGCGCAGGTGGCTGCCGCCCGGGGCGAGCAGCAACGTGTCGGGCTTCAGCGGCTCGCCGCCGGCGGCCTCGCGGACGGTGAGCGTCGCTCCGCGGTCCAGCCGCTGGGCCAGCGAGGCGGTGAAGCCCGCGGGCATGTGCTGGATGATCATCCCGCCGGCGCCGAGCGGCGAGGGCAGCTGCGGGATCAGCTCGGCCAGGGCACGCGGGCCGCCGGTCGAGGTGGCGATGAGGACGACCTTGCGGGCGCCGGCCGGGGCACTTCG
>JAOPZG010000358.1 GCA_025964215.1 Conexibacter sp. | reverse complement strand
CGTCCGCGCCCCGGCCGCCGCGCCGCGCCGGTGCTCCGCGACCATCGCCGCGTTGGCGTCGTTGTCGACCGCGACCGGGACGCCGAGCCGCTCGGACATCACGTCGCGGAACGGGACGTCGCGCAGCGGCAGGTGGACGGTCGTCGCCGCGATCCCGCTGCCGACGTCGACCAGCGACGGGATCCCGAAGCCGACGGCCGTCAGCTCGCGCCCCGCGGCGGTCCGGACCTCCTCGACCGCCCCGACGAGGGCGTCCAGGAGCTGCTCGGTGCCGCGGCCCTCACGGGCATGGCGGAAGACGCGATGGCGGACGTTGAGGTCGGGGTCGACGACCCCCGCGAGCAGCTTGGTGCCGCCGAGATCGACGCCGATCACGCACCCGGCGGACATGCGCGTCACCCTATCCGCTGGATGTCCGACCCCTCCGACCCCCCGCCCGAGTACACGAAGTACCGATCCGGCCCCGGCTTCCTGCGCCGCGGGCCCAAGCCGGGAGAGCCGCTGATCGGCGACCTCGGCGCCGGCCCGGCCGCGCCGCCGCGGCCGCCTGAGCCTGGGCTCCCAGGCGAGGACGACGCCGACCGCCGCGTCTACGGAGGCCGCGGCTCCGCGCGCCGCCGCCGCCTCCCCATCGGCCTCCCCCGCGGGCCCCGCGGCCCGCTCTCCATCGGCCGCGTCGTCAAGTGGGTCGTCCTCGCCGCGATCGCCTGGGTCGCGCTCAGCCTCGTCCTCTTCCTGATCAGCGCGCAGCTCCAGCAGGGCGAGATCAGCGGCAAGGTCGACCTCGGCGGCGCCGGCTTCCCGCTGACCAGCGCCAACAACGTCCTCGTCCTCGGCTCCGACGCGCGGCCCAAGGGCTCCAAGGAGGCCGGCGCCGCCAGCAGCGGCAGCCGCTCGGACTCGATCCTGCTGATGCGCGTCGGCGGCGGCAAGAACGCGCGCCTGTCGATCCCGCGCGACACGGTCGTCGACATCCCCGGCCACGGCCGCAACAAGATCAACGCCGCCTACGCCTTCGGCGGCCCCGCGCTCGCCGTGCAGACGATCGAGCAGTACCTCGGGATCAAGGTCAACCACCTGATCGAGGTGAACTTCTCCAACTTCCCGCAGCTGATCGACGCCATGGGCGGGATCACCTACGAGGGCGGCTGCGTCGTCTCGAAGATCAACGGCGGCTTCAAGAACGGCGGCTTCACGCTGCGGCTGAAGGAGGGCAAGACGCACATCGACGGCAAGCAGGCGCTCGCCCTCGCGCGCACCCGGCACAACGACTGCAACAAGGCCGAGTCCGACCTCACCCGCGCCCGCCGCCAGCAGAAGATCCTGAGCGCGATGAAGTCCCGGCTGCTCTCGCCGTTCGCCTTCCCGCGGATGCCCTGGATCGCCTGGAACACGCCGAAGGCGCTGCGCTCCGACATGAGCGGCCCGACCCTCCTCGGCCTCTTCGGCGCGCTCGCCACCTCCGGCTCGCCCGCGCCTCGGATCCTGAAGCCCGACGGGCCCGAGACGGCGCCCGACGGCGGCGCCGGCCTCCACGTCTCCGACGCCGAGAAGGCACGGGACGTGAAGCGGTTCCTGAAGGGCTAGGCCGCGAGCGCGGCCAGGCGCGTCAGCTCGCGGCGCAGGCCCTCGGAGGCCGGCGTGCCGGTCAGCACGACCTGATGGCCGCCGACGACGGTGCGCGCGGAGAGGATCGGGAGCTGCTGCCAGGTGAGCTCCAGGCGGCCCCAGCGGCGGACGATCCCACCGGCGGGACCGTCGTTGAGCCCCTTCGTGTCCGCCATGCGCGAGTAGGTGACCAGCGTCCGCCCGCGACGGTACTCCGCGCTGAGCACCGTCCGGCCGCCGATCACGTCGGTCCGCCCGCCGACGGCGCGCCACCCGCGCGCCGAGAAGTCCGGCAGCATGGCCGGCCGCGCGTGCGTGGTAGAGCCCCGCCGCGCCGCGTCCACGACCTTCGCTCGCACATGGCGCGCGTGCTGCACGTGCGCCATCACCGCCACGGCGGCGATGAGGACGGCAAGAGCGATCAGCGGTCGTGCGCGGCCCATCGGCCGCGCGATGCTACTTCTTCGACGACTTCTTCTCGCCCGAGCCCGAGCCCGAGCCCGACGAGGACTTCTTCTCGGCCTTCGGCTTCGCCTCGGACTTGGTGTCCGACGACGACGAAGAGGAGGACGAAGACGCCTCGGCCTTCTCCTTCTTCTTCTCCGCCTGGCCCGCCTCGTACTTGTCGGCGCCCGACTCGGCGGACTCGCGCAGCTCGCGGTTGCGGCGCTTGGTGCCGTAGTCGGTGTTGTAGAAGCCCTTGCCCTTGAAGTGGATCGCCGGGGCGTGGAGCACGCGCTGGACCGGGACGCCGGTCTCGGGATCCTCGGTCAGGACGTCGTCGGCCATGCTCTGCATGACCTCGAACGTGGTGCCATTCGGCCGGCGGTATTCATAGATGGGCATTGGCACTCCGAGTATACGAGTGCCAGCTGCGTGCTTGCCGGAACGGCAGCGGGCCGGACACCGCGCGCGGGTAAAGTGGCGCGCGTGCCCACCCAGGACGTCGTGACGATGGACAAGATCGTGGCGCTGTGCAAGCGCCGCGGCCTGATCTTCCCCGCATCGGAGATCTACGGGGGCATCGCCAACACCTATGACTACGGGCACTACGGCGTGCTGCTCAAGCGCAACGTCGTCGACGCCTGGTGGGACGCGATGCTCCAGGAGCGCGACGACATCGTCGCGCTCGACTCCGCGATCATCCAGCACCCCAAGACCTGGGAGTCCTCCGGCCACCTCGCCGGCTTCACCGACCCGCTCGTCGACTGCAAGACCTGCAATCGCCGCTTCCGCGCCGACCACCTCGCCGAGGCGCGCGAGGACCCGGACTCCCAGCCGGACATCCGCTGCGGCCGCCGCCCCTCCAAGCTCCCGGGCGAGACCGAGGAGTGCCAGCTCACCGAGCCGCGCGAGTTCAACCTGATGTTCGAGACGGCGATCGGCCCCGTCCAGGGCGGCGGCCAGCGCGTCTTCCTGCGGCCCGAGACCGCGCAGGGCATCTTCCTGGACTTCAAGACCGTCCTGACCTTCGCCCGCCGCAAGCCGCCGTTCGGCATCGCGCAGGTCGGCAAGTCGTTCCGCAACGAGATCACGCCCGGCAACTTCATCTTCCGCACGCTCGAGTTCGAGCAGATGGAGATGGAGTTCTTCGTGCCCCCGGACCAGGCGCCGCAGTGGTACGAGACCTGGAAGCAGGCGCGCTTCGACTGGTACCTGGAGCTCGGCCTGCGCGCCGACCACCTGCGCCTGCGCGAGCACGACGAGGACGAGCTCAGCCACTACTCGTCGGCCACCGCCGACGTGGAGTACCGCTTCCCGATCGGCTGGTCGGAGCTCGAGGGCATCGCCAACCGCGGCGACTTCGACCTCAAGGCCCACGCCGCCGGCTCCGGCAAGACGATCGAGGTCGTCGAGCAGGACGGCACGCGCTACGTCCCGCACGTCATCGAGCCCGCCGCCGGCGTCGGCCGCTCCGTCCTCGCCTTCCTCGCCGACGCCTACGACGAGGACCAGATCGAGGGCGAGACGCGGACCGTCCTGCGCCTGCACCCGCGCCTCGCGCCCGTGAAGGTCGCGGTCCTGCCGCTGGTCAAGAAGGACGGCCAGCCCGAGCTCGCCGCCGAGGTCCAGGGGCTGCTCAAGAAGCGGATGCAGACCGAGTACGACGAGGGCGGCGCGATCGGCAAGCGCTACCGCCGCCAGGACGAGATCGGCACGCCGTGGTGCGTGACGATCGACCACCAGTCGCTCGACGACCGCACCGTGACGCTGCGCGACCGCGACACCCTGGCGCAGGAGCGGATCGCGATCGACGAGCTCGGCCCGCTGCTCTCGGCGCGCCTCGCCGGACCTTGGACGTCCCCGAAGACGGAGGAGTCGTGATGCGCAAGTCCTATGAGATCCACCTGATCATGCTGCACGGAGTCACGCCGGTCGCCCAGGAGGCGCGCCAGAAGCTCGCCTCCGCGCTGGGCGACGGCGCGAGCGTCAGCGAGGCCGACGAGATCGGCACGTTCGCCGTCACGCTCGAGGCCTCGCACCTCGACGACGCGCTCACCACCGTGTGGGACGCGGTCGCGCTGTCGGGCACCGACGACCACCTCGTCTTCCTCGAGCACCCCGAGCTGCCGGAGCACTGGCGCTCGCGGAGCCTGCCGCCCGGGCACCTGCCCGGCGGGCTCGGCTAGCGCTAGGCCGCGCGGGGC
>JAOPZG010000651.1 GCA_025964215.1 Conexibacter sp. | reverse complement strand
AGGTGCGATCCGTTCGTCGGCGGGTGCTCGCCGAGAGCACCTGGCTACGAACGACCCGCGCTTCGGTCCCGAACCACCTGCGCCCCCGGCGCCGGCGGACGACGAGCCTGCGCCCGAGTCACCGGCTACGCCTCACTCCCTCGGTGACGACGGACCACGCGACGCACCCCGACCACGTCCGCGCTGAACGCCAGCCACGCCCCGGTTCGCGACCGAACCTGCAGGAATCGACCCGATGCGCCGATTCCCAGGGGAATGCCGCGCCGTCTCAGGCTCCTGCTGACCTTCGCCCTCGCGCCCGCCGGGCCGGCGCTCGCGCACCATCACCGCGACAGCCCTACACGTGGGGCGGTGGCCACGCGAAGCTGGCGGACGCCGGCTACGACTGCTCGGGCGCCGTGAGCTACGCGCTGATCGGCGCGGGGATGCTCGCGTCGCCGATGGTCAGCGGCACGCTCGCCCACTGGGCAGCGCATGGCGACGGGCGCTGGCTCTCGATCTACGCCAACAAGGGCCACGTCTACCTGGAGGTCGCCGGGCTGCGGCTCGACACGAGCGCGGTCGGCGACGGCACGCGGCTGGACGGCGTGCGCTGGCGGCCCGTCATCGGGCGCCGCACGGGCTTCTCGGCCCGCCATCCGCTGGGCCTGTAAGCACAGCCCCGGAGGGCAGGGCCGGGCGCCGGCGTTGCCGCCGGCGCCCGTGGTGCTAGCCCTTGACGGCCGTCTTGAACGCGCTCGCGGCGCTGAACTTCGGGGCCTTCGAGGCGGCGATGTCGATCGTCTCGCCGGTCTGCGGGTTGCGACCCTGACGAGCAGAGCGCTCGGCAACGGTGAACTTGCCGAACCCAGCGACGGCGACCTCGTCGCCTGCCGCCACACGAGCGGAGACGATCTCGAAGACCGCCTCGACTGCGCGCTTGGCGTCGGCCCCGCTCAGCTCGGTCTGCTCGGCGACCAGCGCCGTGAGGTCCGTCTTGGTGATGTTGGCCATGAGGCTTCTCCTGTCTTTGCGCGGCGTGATGCCGGAATCAAGCTCGACAGGCTCGCAGACGGGGAGGCCGGAATGCGGCTCGGAGGCCGTTCTACGCGCTATTTCCGTCAGTGCGCGGGCCACGAACGGCACATTCGGACCCGAAAACGCCTGATCTGACGGGCTCTCAGCGGCTTTCGGGCAGTCCGTCGGGCCCGTCTCCGGGCATCAGCCAGGCGGACGTCCGCTCGCGGCCGCCCAGCAGCGTGGCCCGTTGCAGCGCGCCGGCGCCGTAGCGATCGCGGATCGCGTCCATGGTCGCGTCGAGCGCCGGCGGCGGCTGCCCGTCGACCGCCAGCTCGAGCTGGACGCCCGCGTCGGACGAGCGCGAGAGGTTCGTGATCGAGATCCCGAGCAGCGTGATCCCGCGGCGCCGGATCGTCTCCCGCTCGGCCGCCAGCAGCGCCCGCAGCGTGACGAGGACCGGCGCGGTCGCCGCGGTCGGGCGCGGCAGCGTCTTGGAGCGCGTCGCGCGGGTGAAGTCCCCGAAGCGCAGCCGCAGGACGACCGTGCGCCCGACGCGCCCGCCCTTGCGCAGCCGCCGCGTGACGCGGTCGACGAGCGCGATCGCCACCGCGTCGAGCTCCTCCGGCGTGCGCCGCCGCGAGCCCAGCGCGCTCTGCGAGCCGATCGAGCGCCGCGTGTGGCCCGCGCGCACCCGCCGCGGGTCGCGGTTGTGGGAGATCGCGTGGAGCTTGCGGCCCGCCGCGCGCCCGAGGATCGTCACCAGCACGCCCTCCGGCAGCCCCGCGAGCTGGCCGACGGTGACGATCCCGTGCTCCCGCAGCCGCGTCTCGGTCGCCGGCCCGACGCCCCACAGCCGCCCGACCGGCAGCGGATGCAGGAACGCGAGCTCCGCGCCCGGCGCGATCGCCAGCAGCCCGTCCGGCTTCGCCGCGTTGCTCGCGACCTTCGCGAGGTGCTTGGTCGACGCGACGCCGACGCTGATCGGCAGCCCGACCTGCGCGCGCACCGTCCGCCGCAGCCGCCGCGCGATCGCCTCCGGCGTCCCGCCGATCCGCTCCAGCCCGCGCACGTCCAGGAACGCCTCGTCGATCGAGACCGCCTCGACCGTCGGCGCCGTCTCGGCGAAGATCGCGAAGACGTCCTTGCTCGCCTGCACGTAGGCCGAGAACCGCGGCGGCACGACGATCGCCTGCGGGCACAGCCGCCGCGCCTTTCCGCCGCCCATCGCCGAGCGCACGCCGCACGCCCGCGCCTCGTAGCTCGCCGCCAGCACCACACCGCCTCCGACCAGCACCGGCCGCCCCCGCAGCGCCGGGTCGTCCCGCTGCTCGACCGACGCGAAGAACGCGTCGAGGTCGGCGTGGAGGATGCAGGCAGCGGACACGAACGTATGTTCGCATGAGGACCGGGCGGAGGCAAGCGCGTTCCGGCATAGTCCGCGCCCATGGCGCTGATCACGGTGATCGTCGTTGCCGGTGGGCTGTGGGCGCTCTGGGAGCAGTGGCGCGACGCCGGCCGGCCAGTGGACCTCGAGCACGAGGAGCGCGAGGCGCGCCACGGCCGCCGCCTCGCGATCGCGTTCGGCGCCGCGCTCCTGGCGCTCGTCGCCGGGCTCGCGCTTGACGGCCTCGGGGTCGATGCGGCCGGGTGGATCGCGCTCGCCGCGGTCGCCGCGCTGCTCGTCGTCTTCTACGTCGGCCCGTGGCTCGGGCCGCGGCGCAGCCGCCGCCGCTAGCTAACGGATCCCCAGCGCCGCCACCTGTCGCTCGACGTACGGCCCGAGCGTCGCGGAGAAGACGGAGGTCAGGTGGTGGATGTCCTTGTAGACGAGGGCGCCGCCGATGACGGGGAAGCAGGAGCGGTGGTCGCAGAGCAGGCGGGTGAGGTCGATGGTGTGGACGCGCGGGTCGCCGACGTGCGCGGCGGCGACGGCGGCCGGGTCGCGGGGGAGG
>JAOPZG010000267.1 GCA_025964215.1 Conexibacter sp. | reverse complement strand
GATCGACTCGGGGTGGAACTGCACGCCCCACAGCGGCCGGCGCGTGTGCTCGATCCCCATCACCACGCCGTCCTCGGTCCACGCGGTCACGCGCCCGTCGGGGCCGAGCGGGCCGGTCACCGCCAGCGAGTGGTAGCGGACCACGGAGAAGTCCTGCGGGACGTTCGCGAAGAGCCCCTCACCGGCGTGCTGGACGCGGCTGAGGCGCCCGTGCATCGCGACCGGCGCCGTCGAGACGATCCCGCTCAGCACGCGCCCGAGCCCCTGGTGGCCGAGGCAGACGCCCAAGACGGGGATGTCGCTGCTGCGCAGGATGTCCGAGCAGACGCCGAAGTCGTGCCAGCGCGCGGGATGGCCCGGGCCGGGCGAGAGGACGATCGCGTCGAAGTCCCAGCGCGAGAGCGCCCGCCAGGACACCATGTCGTTGTGCACCACGATCGGCTCCTCGCCCGAGACGGCGGCGAGCAGGTGGAACACGTTGTAGGTGTAGGAGTCGTAGTTGTCAATCAGCAGCGTGCTCATCGGGTCGCCTCCAGGCCGAGCCCGCGCGCGCTGCGATCGAGCAGCGTCTGCACGACGCGCTCGACGTGCTCGCCGCGGTCGCGCTCCATGGACCAGTGCGCGAGATGCTTGAGGTACAGGGCCAGCGGGCCGACGTCGAGGCGCTCGACGGCGAGCCGCAGGTGCTGGCGGTAGAGCTCGGACTGGACGACCGCGAAGCGGTACTCCGGGTCGTCGGCGGGCCGGCCGCCCTCGGCGCCGGCGCTGCTCGCGCTCTTGCGCGCCCGGGCGCGGACGAGGTCCCAGCCGACGCTCTGCTTGTCGCGCAGCAGCTTGGGCTGGTCGAACTCCATCGGCCGCGCGACCGGGTAGGGCAGGAAGTAGCCGAGCGCGATCTGCGGCGCCATCCGCTCCGGCGTCGGGTGGCGGCGGCGCAGCTCGCGCGTCTCCGGGTCGGCGTCGATGCGCTCGTCGAGCCAGTCGATCAGCTCGTCGATGAGCAGCGCGCCCTCGCTGGAGGCCAGCGCCCGCTTCTGCCGCGCGACCATCGCGTTGAAGATGTCGTGCGTGGGGTGCAGGCTTCCGTTGCCGTTGGGCAGCAGCTCGTCCATCAGCTTGCGCCGGCAGGTCACGTGCCCGACCCACTCGGTGCCGCAGATCTGCATCGAGGTCATGTCCTCGAGGTCCGGCGCGGCCATCCAGTAGGCGAGCGCGCGCATGTGCTGCGTGGTGACGCCGTCGGGGCGGACGAGCGGGAACTCCTCGAAGCCGTCGAGCCCGGTCGGGTAGACGACGACGCCGTCCTCCCGCCGCTTGAAGCGCCCGTCGCGGAGGCCGTCGGCCATCAGCTCGGAGGCGTCGGCGAGGAAGTCGGACTCGAAGAAGACGCGGTCGAACGCGACGCCGAGGCGGGCGAGCGTCTTGCGCTGGCCCGCGATCACCCACGCGCGGGTCTTGTACCAGAGCTCGAGCGTGTCGCGGTCGCCGAGCAGGACCCGGCGCAGCAGCTCGTCCGCGTCGTCGTGGCGGACGGTCAGCTCGCGCGTCTGCGAGTCCTCGGGGAACTCGACCTCGTTGCCGGTGATCGAGCCCGCCGCGGCGACGTAGTCGGCGTAGCAGATGCCGACGAAGTGATCGCTCTTCTCGTCGCCGTCGGACCACGCGCCCGCATGGCGGCCGCTCTGCGCGACGCCGGCCATCGCCTCGCCCATGCTGCGGCCGGCGTCGGAGATCAGGCTGCGGCGCTCGACCTGCCCGCCGGCTTGCGTGAGCGTCGAGGCGATGGCGTTGCCGATCGCCAGGTTGCGCAGGTGGCCGACGTGCAGCGCCTTGGTCGCGTTCGCGTCCCAGAACTGGACCGAGAAGCGGCGGCCGGCCGCGAGGTCGCCGAGCGAGGCCTCCGCGCTGCCGCCCGCCTCCAGGCCGGAGCCCGTGGACTCGATCCAGCTGTCGGTGAGGCGGACCTCGACGCCGTCGCGGTCGCGCCGCAGCGACGCGACCCAGGGCTCGCGCTCGATCTGGTCGAGCACGGTGATGGCGTCGGGGTCGTCCTGCCAGTTGGTCAAGCGGGGCACGAGCTTCAGGTCGAAGCGCCGTGGGCGCCGCGGGGCGCGTGCTGCCCAAGGGGCAGGCGCGCCTTCGCGCGGTGAGGAGAATTTAAGATAATCAAAGAGGTTGACTGCCATGTGGACCTGAGGGACTACTACCAGTGCCGCGAGCCCCCGGTCAACGACATTCACGAGGGGCCCCTGCCAGTCAGATCAGTGCATGCCAATCGGCTCTTGAGAGAGGTCTCTCAAGCCGGGTAGAAGTTGCAAGCACCGCCACCGCGGCGGAGAAACAGGCACCTGTGCCCTAATCGGTTAAGGGGTCGGATTAGTACTCCGGACATCCCGGTTCGAGCCCGGGCAGGTGTGTAAGGGAGAAGACGACGAAAGAGCAGCGCGCGTGCAGCTGATGCTCCATCGGTCAGAGGACCGAAGCAGTACTCCGCCGGGCCCGCGGATGCCGGGCGCGGCACAGGCATGGGAGTGGACGCGCAACCCGCTGCCGTTCCTCGAGCGCTGCCGCGCCCGCTACGGCGACGTGTTCACGCTGCGGATGAGCCACTCCGGCACGTGGGTGGTCCTGAGCGACCCCGCCGACGTCAAGCGCGTCTTCACGGCCGAGCCCGCCCGGATGGGCGCGAGCCAGGCCAACGCGGTCCTCGGCCCGTTGCTCGGCCGGCGCTCGGTGATGCTCCTCGACGAGCCCGAGCACCTCGCGCGCCGGCGCATCATCCTGCCGCCGTTCCACGGCCAGCGGATGGCGAGCTACGCCGGCATGACCGCGGCCGTCGCCCAGCGCGAGATCGAGCGCTGGCCCGCCGGCCAGCCGTTCGAGCTCTGGCCGCGGATGCAGTCGATCACGCTCGACGTGATCCTCAACGTCGTCTTCGGCACCGACGCCGAGCGCGAGCCGCGGCTGCGCCGCGTGCGCGACGCGCTCGAGCGGCTCACGAGCTGGCTCAACGACCCGCGGCGCCTCGCGGTGCTCGCCGTCCTGGGCCCGCGCTGGATCGAGCGCCACCGCGGCTTCGCGCGCACGCGGGACGCGGTGGCGAGCGCGGTCCTCGACGAGGTCCGCCGGCGCCGCGCCGGCGACGCGCTCGACCGCCACGGCGACGACATGATCTCGCTGCTGCTCGAGGGCCGCTACGACGACGGCGCGCCGCTGACCGACGAGGACCTCGCCGACGAGCTGATCACGCTGCTCTCCGACGGGCCGACGTCGACCTCGCTGGCCTGGGCCTTCGAGCGCCTGCTGCGCCATCCGGAGAAGCTCGAGCGCTTGCGCGACGAGGTCACCGGCGGCGGCGACGGCACCTACATGGAGGCCGTGATCCGTGAGACGCTGCGGCTCTGCCCGCCGGTCCCGGTCGTCGTGCGCCGGCTGCTCGCGCCGATGGAGCTCGGCGGCCATCGCGTCCCGGCCGGGACCACGGTCGCGCCGTGCGTCTCGCTGCTGCACCGCCGCGCCGACATCTACCCGGACCCCGACGCGTTCCTGCCCGAGCGCTTCCTGGAGAAGCCGCCCGGCACCTACACGTGGATCCCGTTCGGCGGCGGCGTGCGCCGCTGCCTGGCCGCGAGCTTCGCGGTGCAGGAGATGCAGCAGGTGCTGGCGACCGTGCTCGGCGAGGTCGACCTGCGCGCGGTCGGCGCGGGCTCCGAGCGCGTCGCGCGCAGCTCGATCGCCTTCGTGCCCGACCGCCGGGCGCTGGCGGTCGTGGGATGAGCGCGCCCGCCGACCTGCTGGTCGTCGGCGGCGGGGCCAAGGCGGCGGCCGTCGCGGCGAAGGTCCATGCCATCAACGCGCTCGGGCTCGCACGGATCGCGCTGACGATCGTCGAGGCCAACCGGCCGGCGGCCTCCTGGATGGGGCTCAACGGCATGACCTCGGGCGACGAGCCGCTGGCGATCACGCCGATCAAGGACGTGGGCTTCCCGTACGAGAGCGGCGGCGCGTTCGGCGAGCTCGGCGCCGAGCTCGACCGCGCGATGCTCGGCTTCTCCTGGCAGTCCTACATGCTGGATCGCGGCGGCTTCGCGCGCTGGGTCAACGCCGGCTCGCCGGGGATCCGCCACCGCGACTACGGCGCCTACCTCGCCTGGGTGCTCGCCCGCGCGACCGCGGGCGTGCGGATCGTCCACGGGCGCGTGCGGCGGATCGGGCTCGGGGCCGAGGACCGCTGGAGCGTCGAGGTCGCCCAGGCCGACGCGGAGCGCGCGCGGCACGAGGCGCACGCGCTGCTGCTCACCGGCTCGGGCGTCCACCGCCACCTGCCGCACGACCCGGACGCCGCGCCGTGGATGTTCCACTGCGACGACAAGCGCGGGGAGTTCACGCGGATCCCGGCGGACCGGCGGACGGAGATCGGGATCGTCGGCGGCGGCGAGGGCGCGCTGAGCTGCCTGATGTTCCTGCGCGCGCTGCGGCCGGCCGCGCGGCTGACGGTCCACACGCCCTCGCTGCCGCTGAGCCGCGGCGAGAGCTTCCTGGAGAACCGCGTCTTCTCCGACCCGGACTCCGTGGGCTGGAGCGGGCTCGACCTCGCGACGCGGCGGATGTTCGTCGCGCAGTGCGACCGCGGGGTCTTCGGGCCCGACGGGCTGGCGGCGATCTCCTACGACGACCAGTGCCGGTTCCTCACCGGCCGCGTGGTCCACCTCGGCGCTGACGGCGAAGGGGTGCGCCTCGACTACGCCTCGCCCGACGGGCCGCGCGCCGAGCGCTACGACTACGTCGTCAACTGCACGGGCTTCGACCTGCTCGAGCAGCTCCGCGGCCTCTTCCCGCCGCCGGTGCGCGCGGAGATCGAGCGGCGCTCCGGCCCGCTGTGGGACCTGCCGTCCTCGACCGAGCTGCGCTTCGGCCGCGGGCTGGAGGTCGAGGGCCTCTGGCCGCGGCTGCACATCCCGGGGCTCGCGGGGCTGACGCAGGGGCCGGGCTTCGCGAACCTCGGCTGCCTCGGGCTGCTGGCGGATCGGGTGGTCGCGCCGTTGATGGTGGGGAACGTGGCGGAGCGGCCGGTGGGCGACGGGCGCGCGGCGACGCCCGTCTAGATGGTTGATGCGAAATTCGCGCGGTCGATTCCGCATCAACCATCTAGGCGCCGGCGATCGCGCGGATCGCCGCGACGTGGCGGCGCACCGCCTGCGCGCCGAGCGCGCCCGCGGGCAGCTCGACGACGAACGACGTCGTCCCCGGGAAGCCGTGGTTCGACCAGCGCGTCGCGGTCCCGTGCAGCAGCGGCAGGCGCTGGACGCGCATGTGGGCGGTGCGCGCGTAGCGGCGGATGACCGCGGGGTCGGAGCCGCGCGTGTCGTCGATCAGGTCCATGTGCTGGTGGAACCAGATCGTCACCGCCGGCCGCTCGCGCGCGATCAGCCTCATGGCGGCGCGGGTCTCGGGCTCGGAGGCGGGCCCGCTCCCCGATGCGTAGACGCCGGCCGCGCGCCGCCAGCCCCACGGGAAGTTGCGGTTGAGGTCGACGCCGTGCGCGTTGCCGCGCGTGCGGTGGGCGCAGCCGTCCGGGTTGACCTCGTCGAGGACCAGGAGCTGCGTGCCGGCGGGCGGGACCGTGCGGCGCAGCGCGCGCGTGACCGCGAGGCCCGCGCGCTCGGTGCCGTGGATGCAGCCGACGACCAGGACGCGGCGCGTGGCGGAGGAGCGGCCGATCCGGACCAGCCGCAGCGGCCGGCCCTGCAGCGAGTGGCCGATGAGCACGGCGCGGATCGGTGCCGTCGTGGCGGGATGGACGTCGAGGGCGAGCACGGTGACCCGTAGCGTACGCGGCGATAAGATTTCGCATCGGTCAGGGATCCGAGAGGGTCACGAACGGTGATGCTCGCTTGCCGTTCTGGCTCTTGTTGCGGGGTACCGCCGCGGGATAGAACTACCTTCATCAGCGAACGACGGACGAGGCGCTCAAGGCAAGAGCACAACGCCGTGTCACCGTCTCAGTACCTGAAATTGCATCTCCTGAACGTGCAACTTGCAGCAGTGCCTTAATCGGTGAAAGGACCGGTCTAGTACGCCGGGTATCTGGGTTCGAGCCCCAGCTGCTGTACACCATGGAAGCGCACGGCCGGCGGCGACAATCAGTGTGGGTCGCCGCCGGTCGTCCGAATCTCCGTGAGCTCACGCAGGATCTGCGAGGAAGGCCGTGCGCGCCTCATCGAGGCTCAGCCCGGTCGCCGCCGCCACGGCCTCCGGCGGCGAGCCCGCGCGGTGCCAGCCGCCGTCGGGCAGAGTCCGTGCCAGCGCGAAGGCGGAGTGGCACGGGCCGGCGCCCATCACCTCGGCGGACGCGCCGCCGGGCAGCGCGACCGGCCAGTAGGGCCACGCGTCGGGCGGCAGGTCGAGCGGATCGTCGGACACGCTTCCATGCTCTCCGCGCGGTCCAGAGCCAGCTGGCTGTGACGGTCCTGTGAACGCCGGTGTGCCGCGCCGTGCAGCGGGGAGCCAAGGAGCATGGAAGCATCGGACATCGTCCTCGCCCTCGTCGTCGCCACGGCGCTGGCCTTCGACTTCACCAACGG
>JAOPZG010000251.1 GCA_025964215.1 Conexibacter sp. | reverse complement strand
GTGAAGCCCTGCCAGGTGAAGTTGAAGCGGCCCTTGTTGTCGTTGAACGAGTAGAGGACGACGATGAAGATCGGGATGAAGAGGTACAGCAGGGCCAGGCCCGACCACACCCCCAGCAGCCGGTCGCGCCAGCGGTCGGGGGTGCTCATACCGCAGCCTCCGTCAGGTTGCGGGTGCCGAGCAATCGGGCGTAGATGAGGATCCCGATCAGGATCGCGGTCATCAGGATGAACGACAGCGCGGCGGCCGTCGGGTAGTCCAGGATGTTGAGGAACTTGCTCTGGATGACGTTGCCGATCATGTACTGCTTCGGCGTCCCCAGCAGCGCGGCGTTGATGAAGTCGCCGCAGGCCGGGATGAAGGTCAGCAGCGAGCCGGCGAAGATCCCGGGCAGCGCCAGCGGCAGCGTCACCTTGCGGAACGCGGTCGCGCGGCTGGCGTAGAGGTCGGTCGCCGCCTCGATCAGGCGCCGGTCGATCTTCTCCAGCGAGACGTAGAGCGGCAGCACCATGAACGGCAGGAAGTTGTAGGTGATGCCGGCGACGACGGCCTTCGTCGAGGCGAGCAGGCGCCCATTGGCGCTGATCAGGCCGACGTCCTGGAAGCGGTGGACGACCCAGCCGTTGTCGTTGAGGATCAGCTGCCAGGCCACCGTCCGCAGCACGTAGGACGTGAAGAACGGCAGCACCACGAGCAGCAGCATGAAGTTCTTCCAGCGGCCCGCCTTGTAGGCGATGAAGTAGGCCAGCGGGAAGGCGATGACCAGGTCGAGGACGGTCGCGGAGCCGGCGAACAGGACCGAGCGGCCGAACTGCGTGCCGTAGTCGGAGAGCGCGTTGGTGTAGGTGGCGAAGTGCCACTGCAGCGTGTACCCCTGCTCGGGGTTGCCCGTCATCAGGGAGACGCCGCCCTGGTTGATGAGCGGGATCGCGTAGAAGACGATCAGCCACAGCAGGCCCGGGCCCAGGAACAGGTAGGGCAGCAGGGTGCGGCGGGTCCGGAGGCTCAGGCGGAGCATCGGCTCAGGCCCCCGTCACGTCGGCCATCGCCGACTGCATCGTGCGCTCGTCGGCCGGCGAGAGCGCCGGGTAGGCGTGCAGCCGCTTGCGGACGTCGTCGGAGGGGAAGATCAGCGGGTTGTGGGCGAGGTCCGGGTCGGTCTTCTCGAGGATCGCCTGCGCGCCGTCGACCGGGGTGATGTAGTTGACGTAGGCCGCCACCTTGGCCGCCACCTCGGGCTCGTAGTAGTAGTTCATCAGGACCTCCGCCCCGTACGGATGCGCGAGGTGCTTGGGCATCATCATGTTGTCGGTGAACAACATCGCGCCCTCCTTGGGGTAGATGAACTCCAGGTCCGGGTTGTCGGCCTGCAGCTGCACGAGGTCGCCGGAGTAGGCGACCGAGACCCAGACGTTCCCCTTGGCGAGGTCGGTCGTGTAGTCGTTGCCCGTGAAGCGCCGGATCTGCCCGTCGTCCTTGGCCTTCTTGATCTTCTCGATGGCCTTGAGGATGTCGCCGATCTTGGCCTGCGAGGCGTCGACGCCCATGCCGAGCAGGACGAGGCAGGCCGTGTCGTAGGGCTCCGAGAGCATCGTCACGCGACCCTTGAAGGCCGGGTCGAAGAGGTCGTTGACGCTCTCCAGCTTGCGGCCGGTCTTCTTGGGGTTGTAGCCGATGCCCGTGCCGCCCGACTGCCACGGCAGCGTGTAGTCGCGCTTGGGGTCGTAGTTGATCGTGCGCAGGTTCGGCGCGAGGTTCTTGATGTTGGGGATGTTGCGCTTGTCGAGCGGCTCGCAGTAGCCGTCGCGCACCCAGCGGGCCGCCATGTAGTCGGTCAGCGTCACGATGTCGCGACCGATCGGCTGGCCCTGGGCGAGCTGCTGGCGGACCTTGCCGAAGAACTCGAAGTTGTCGTTGATCTCCTCGACGTACTTCACCTTGACGCCGAAGTGCGCGTCGAAGGCCTTGAGCGTCTTCTTGTCGATGTAGAGCGGCCAGTTGGCCCAGCGCAGGCCGGCGAGCGAGGCCTTCGGGTGGTTGACCGCGATCGCCTTGGCCGCGTTGACGCTGTGCGCGGCCTCGCCCTCGATGGAGCAGCCGGCAAGGGCCGAGCCCAGCGCGGTCAGGCCGAGCGCCGCGGCGCCGGAGCGGCCGAGGAAGCGCCGGCGCGACATCGCGTGGTCCTCGAAGAGCAGGCGCTCCAGCGCGCGCTCGATCTCGCGGTCAGGCATCCCGGGCCACGACGAACGTGTGCTGCGGGTCCCAGGTCAGCAGGACCTCGTGGCCGACGCCGAGCGAGCTCGGCTGGCCGCCGTCGCGGTTGGGCGCGATCACGGTCAGCTCCTCCCCACCCGGCGCGATCACCACGTACTGGATCGAGACGCCGAGGAAGGACGCGATGCTGACGCGGCCGCGCAGCGCGTTGCGCCCGTCGGGCACGCCCTGCTCGGCGGGGACCAGCTCGATCTTCTCGGGCCGGACGCCGATCCGGACCGCGTCGCCCGCGGCCTCGGACATGCGGGCGCACGGGACGCGCACGGTGCCGTCGTCGGTCTCGACCGTCGCCATCTCGATCCCGCGCTCGAGCACCTTGCCGTCGACGAGGTTCGAGACGCCGAGGAAGTTCGCGACGAACGCCGTGTGCGGGCGCTCGTAGAGCTCCTCGGCGCTGCCGGCCTGCTCGATCTTGCCCTTGTTCATCACGGCGATCGTGTCGGCCATCGACATCGCCTCCTCCTGGTCGTGCGTCACGTGCACGAACGTGATGCCGACCTCCTGCTGGATCCGCTTGAGCTCGAGCTGGAGCTGCTTGCGCAGGCGCAGGTCGAGCGCGCCGAGCGGCTCGTCGAGGAGCAGCGCGCGCGGGCGGTTGACGAGCGCCCGGGCCAGCGCGACGCGCTGGGCCTGGCCGCCGGAGAGCTGGCCGGGGCGGCGCTTGGCGAGCGCGCCGAGCTGGACCATGTCCAGCGTCTCGGCGACGCGACGCGCCACCTCGTCCTTGCCGATCTTCTTGCGCTCCAGGCCGAACGCGACGTTGCGCTCGACGTTGAGGTGCGGGAAGAGCGCGTAGGACTGGAAGACCGTGTTGACGTCGCGCTTGTAAGGCGGCAGGTCGGTCACCGCCTGGCCGCCGAGGTAGACGACGCCCTCGCTCGGGTCCTCGAAGCCGCCGATCATGCGCAGCGTCGTCGTCTTGCCGCAGCCCGACGGGCCGAGCAGGGCGTAGAACGCGCCGCGCTCGATGGAGAGCGTCAGGTCGTCCACCGCCACGGCGTCGCCGAAGCGCTTGGTGACGCCTTCGAGATGGATGTCCGCTTCCGACGACGCCGCAGCGTCGACCCGCTCGCCCTCGGGTGTGGCGATCGGTGTCCCCTCCATTGTTGCCCTCCTCAAGGCACCTGCACCGGTCCGTCCAACATAGGCATGGTCCAGGACGCCAGTCAACGCGTCTTCGGCCTTGGGGGCGCCGTTTCGGCGTCCGCGTTGTCCGCAGTGGCACACGCGATCGCCACGATGGCGTGGAGGTTCCGACCGGGAGTACCTTGCGGAGCGTGCCGCCGCGCAGCACCGGGATGTCGGGCGCCGACGCGCAGGACGACTTCCTGCGCGCTCGCCGGCGGCTGGCGCTGTCGCGGCTGCGGCGCTGGCTGCGCCGCGAGCCGGGCGACATCGACCACATCCTGCCCTTCGAGGAGGTCGTCGCCGCGCTCGGCCGCGTGCAGGAGACCGACGCCGGGTTCGCGGTCGTGCCGCTCGACGCGATCGTCGGCACCGTCGACCGGATGCAGGGCTTCGACCGCCACTTCCGCCCCACGACGCCGGAGGTCCGCGCGCGCTGGGAGCGGATCGCCGCCGCGATGCGCCGCGGCGAGGCGATGCCGCCCGTCGACCTCTACCGCGTCGGCGAGGTCTACTTCGTCAAGGACGGCCACCACCGCGTCTCGGTCTCGCGCGCGCTCGGGCGCCACGACATCGACGCGCACGTCGTCGAGGTGACCACGCGCGTCGGCGCGGGCCGCGACCTGCTGCGCGCCGACCTCCCGCTCAAGAGCCACGAGCGCGTCTTCTTCGAGCGCGTGCCGCTGCCGGCCCAGGCGCGCGAGCGCGTGCGGCCGAGCGACCCGTGGGACTTCGCGCGGCTCGCCGAGAACGTCGAGGCCTGGGGCTGGCGCTGGACGCAGGAGCACGAGCGGCTGATCGATCGCAGCGAGCTCGCGCTGCGCTGGTACGAGGAGGAGTACCTGCAGGTGGTCACGCTGCTGCGCGACGCCGGCATGCTCGGCCGCGGCGCCGAGGCCGACGCCTACCTGCGCGTCGGGGCCGACCGCTACCGGCTGCTGCGCACGCACGAGTGGAGCGAGGACGTCCTCGCCCGGCTGCGCGCGGAGCAGTCCTAGCGCCGCTAGCTCTCGATGCGGATCGAGCGCCCGTCCTCGGGGTGGAAGAGCTGCAGGCGGCTCGAGTCCATCCAGAGCTTGGAGCTCTCGCCCTGCTTGACCGTCGTCTCGGCGTCGAGGCGCGCGACCGCGCGGCCGCCGCTGTCGGGCAGGTCGGAGACGCCGGTGTCGGCGGCCAGCTCGCGCAGCTCCTCGTGACTGACGTCGCCGCCCTCGTAGCCGAAGTAGGCGTACACCTCGGAGCCCATCGACTCCGTGACCTCGATCGGCGCGTCGAACGTGACGCCGTGCACGGACTGCTCGCCGACCAGCGCGGCGTCCTCGAAGTGCTCGGGCCGGATCCCGACGACGACCTCGCCGCGCACCGAGGCGCCGCTCAGCGCCGTCTTCTGCGCGTCGTCGAGCGGGACCTCGACGAACGGCAGCTTGAGCGCGTCGTCCTCGATCGCGGCCGTGAAGAAGTTCATCGACGGCGAGCCGATGAAGCCCGCGACGAAGAGGTTGTCGGGGTGCTCGTAGAGGTTCTTGGGGGTGTCGACCTGCTGCAGGACGCCGGCGCGCATGACCGCGACGCGATCGCCCAGCGTCATCGCCTCGGTCTGGTCGTGCGTGACGTAGATCATCGTCGTCGCCAGGCGCGACTGGATCCGCGAGACCTCGGTGCGCATCTGCACGCGCAGCTTCGCGTCGAGGTTGGAGAGCGGCTCGTCCATCAGGAAGACCTTCGGGCTGCGCACGATCGCGCGCCCCATCGCCACGCGCTGGCGCTGGCCGCCGGAGAGGTTCGCCGGCTTGCGGTCGAGGTGCTGCTCGAGGTCGAGGATCTTGGCCGTCTCGGAGACGCGCTTGTCGATCTCCTCCTGGGGCAGCTTGGCGAGCTTCAGCGGGAAGGCCATGTTCTCGCCCACGGTCATGTGCGGGTACA
>JAOPZG010000650.1 GCA_025964215.1 Conexibacter sp. | reverse complement strand
GCCCTCCAGCGTCGAGCGGATCACGACCGCCAGCAGCGGCCCCGGCGCGACGCCCGCGCCGAGGCCGAGCGAGAGGCCGAGGAGGAGCGCGTGCACGCGGCGCGGCGCCGGCGGCGCGCTTAGGTCGTCGCCGTCCGCGCGTGCTTGCGCAGCGGCGCGAACTCGGCCCACGGTCGCGTGTTCGCGACCTCGGCGGCGGTGAGGCCGGCGCGGCGGGCGGTGGCGATGCCCCAGCGGGCGATGCCCTGGGTCGAGACGCCGTGGGCGTCCGTGTTGATGACGATGGTGACGCCCGCGGCGTTGGCGGCGCGGGCGTGGACGTCGTTGAGGTCGCGGCGGTCCGGCGCGGAGTTGATCTCCAACATGGTGCCGTTGGCGGCGGCCGCGGCGAAGATCGCGTCGGCGTCCAGCTCATAGGGCTTGCGCCGCTCGATCTTGCGCCCGGTGAGATGGCCGATGCAGTCGATCCACGGATGCTCGATCGCCGTGACGATCCGCTTGGTCATCTCGGCCGAGGACATCCCGAAGCTCGTGTGCACCGAGGCGACGACCCAGTCGAGCTCGGCGAGCAGCTCGTCGTCGTAGTCGGGCGAGCCGTCGGGCAGGATGTTGGTCTCGGTCCCGACGAGCACCTCGATGCCGTCGAGCTGCTCGTTGATCCCGCGGACGAGCTCGATCTGCCGCTTGAGCCCGTCGGGCGAGACGTCGTTGCCGAAGCCGTGCGTCGCCGAGTGGTCGGTGATCGCGACGTACTCGAGGCCGCGCTCCGATGCCCCACGCGCCATCTCCAGCGCCGTGTTGCGCCCGTCGGAGGCGACGGTGTGGCAGTGCAGGTCGCCCTTCAGCTGCTCCTGCGTGATGAGGTCGGGAACCACATATCCCGGCTCCAGCTCGCCGCGGTCCTCGCGCAGCTCCGGCGGGATCCACGGCAGCCCGAGCCTTGCGTACACCTCCTCCTCCGTCGCGCAGCGCAGCGTCTCCTCGGTCGCGTCGTCGAGGATCCCGTACTCGGAGACGTGCAGCCCCTTGCGCACCGCGCGCTCACGGATCTTCACGTTGTGCTGCTTGTTGCCCGTGAAGTGCTGGAGCAGGTTGCCGAACTGGTCGGGCGCGACGACGCGCAGGTCGATCGAGACGCCGTTGTGGGTCCGGGCGCGCGCCGCGTTCTCGCCGGAGGACGACGCGCTCTCGACGAGGTCCAGCTCCGCCAGCGCCGCGGCGAGCGCGGCCGGGTCCTCGGAGGCCGCGACGATGTCGAGGTCCTTGACGCTGTCGGCCAGGCGCCGGACGCCGCCGGCGGCCTCGACGCGCACCGCGGCGGGATGGGCGCGGAGTGCCTCGACGATCGCGTCGCTGAGCTCGACGGCCTTGTTGAGCACGAGCCGCGGCGCGGCCTTCTCCGCCACGCCCGAGGCGAACGCCGCGAGGACCGACTCCTCGAACTTGGGCCCGAAGCCCTTGACGCCGCGGAGCTTCTGGGCCTCGGCCGCCGCGCGCAGCGACTCGAGCGAGTCGATCGAGAGCTCGTCGAAGAGCTTGCGCGCCCGCTTGGGCCCGAGGCCCGGCAGGCGCGTGAGGTCGATCAGCCCTGGCGGGAACTTCGCGCGCAGCTTCTCGGCCGCCGGGATCGTCCCGGTGTCCAGCAGCGCGTGGAGCTTCTCCTCCAGCGTCTTGCCGATCCCGGGCAGGCTCGTGACGCGGCCCTCGCGGGTCAGCGCGCTCACGGAGACCGACGCGTCGCGGACCGCCTTGGCCGCGTTGCGGTAGGCGATGACGCGGTAGGCCACGGCGCCGTCGAGCTCGTAGAGGTCGCCGAGCTCGTCGAAGGCGGCGGCGATGGTCGCGTTGGAAGGGTCGGACATCGTTCGCAGACCATACGTCCCTAGGCTGTGCGGCTTCGCGTGTCCGGTCAGCCCTGGCTCATCCTTCCCACCTTCGACGAGGCCGAGAACATCGAGCTGATCGTCGACGCGGCGCTCGGCGTGCTGCGCGAGGCGGCGCCGGAGGGGTTCCGCGTGCTGGTCGTCGACGACGACTCGCCGGACGGCACCGGGCGGATCGCGGACCGGCTCGCCCTGGAGCACGACGAGGTCGAGGTGCTGCACCGCGCGGTGCGCGAGGGGCTCGGGCCGGCGTACATCGCCGGCTTCCAGCACGCGCTGACGCGCGGCGCCGGGTTCGTCTTCGAGATGGACTCGGACTTCTCGCACGACCCGAAGGACCTCGCGCGCCTGCTCGCCGCGGTGCGCGACGGCGGCGCCGACCTCGCGCTCGGCTCCCGCTACGTCGCGGGCGGCGCGGTGCGCGACTGGGGCCTCGTGCGCCGGATCATCAGCCGCGGCGGCTCGCTCTACGCCGCGTTGCTGCTCGGCCTGCCGGTCCGCGACCTCACCGGCGGCTTCAAGTGCTTCCGCGCCGAGGTCCTGCGGGCGATCGACCTGCCGAGCGTGCAGGCGCACGGCTACGCCTTCCAGGTCGAGCTGACCAACCGCACGATCCGCCACGGCTTCACGGTCGTCGAGGTGCCGATCACCTTCCGCGACCGCCTGCGCGGCACGTCGAAGATGAGCACCAAGATCGCGCTCGAGGCGATGGTCCTCGTGCCGCGCCTGCGCCGCCGCGATCGCTGAGCCGTCCAGCGGGTTCAAGCGCGGACCCCGCGCGACCGATGTCCGTGGACGATGGCCCCCGAGCTCGTCGTCGTCCAAGGCATGCGCGATACGCGCCTCACGCTGCAGCGCTGGAACGCGCACCCGTGGGCGACGCTGGGCCCGTGGTTCGGCCTCGCCGCCGCGATCTGCGCGACGCTGCTCGGCGCGGTCGTCGTGATCGCGCACTTCTCGACGCCGGACCCGAGCGGGATCGTGCTCCCCGGCCTCAACGAGCCCTCGACGCTCGGCGGCGTCGGCCACATCCTGTTCCGCAACTCGCTCGTGCTCGCGCTGCACTCGATGGCCTGCGTCGCGGGCTTCATCGCCGGCAGCTCGCTGCCGCTGGAGGCCGAGCGCCACTCGGGCCTCTGGCGCCGGATCCACGACAAGGCCGGCCCGCTGGCGATCGCCTTCGTCATCGCGGCGACGACCTTCTCGCTCTTCACGCAGGCCTACGCGCTCGGCCACGCCGCCTCGACGCTCGCCAACCAGGGCCAGATGTCCTCCGCGCTGCTGCTCGTCGGCATCCTGCCGCACGCGATCCCGGAGCTGATCGGCCTCTTCCTGCCGCTCGCCGCCTGGACGATCGCGAGCCGCCGCGGCGCCTGGGACGAGCTGCTGGCCGCGACGTTCGTGACCACCGGGATCGCGATCCCGATCGTGGTCACCGCGGCCTTCGTCGAGGTCTACGTCTCACCGCACCTGATCCTCGCGCTCCGCGGGTAGGCTCGCATCAGGCGTAACGCGGGAACGCGTCGCCGAGACCACACTTCACTTTGTATAGTGCAGGTCCTACCCCTTCGAAGGAGCCAGACATGGCCGGAACCCTCTCCGACGTCACCGACACCAACTTCCAGGCAGAAGTCCTCGAGTCCGACGTGCCCGTGCTCGTCGACTTCTGGGCGCCCTGGTGCGGTCCGTGCCGCGTCGTCGCCCCGGTCCTCGAGGAGATCGCCGCCGAGCGCTCCGATCTCAAGATCGTGAAGCTCAACGTCGACGAGAACCAGCAGACCGCCGCGAACTTCGAGGTCCTGAGCATCCCGACGCTCATCCTCTTCAAGCACGGCCAGGTCGCCAAGAAGGTCATCGGCGCGTACCCGAAGCGCAAGCTCGAAGCCGAGCTCGAGCCGGCCCTCACGGCCTAGGCCCGAAGCTCAGCGGATCCCATCGGCGAGGACCGCGGCGATGGTCCTCGCCGCAGCCACGACCTGACCCGGCAGCGCCTCCAGCGCCGGCCCGCGGTCGGCCGTGGTGACGCTGATCGCGGCCACCACCTCGTCGCCGTCGTGCACCGGCGCGGCCACGGTCGTGCGCCCGTCCTCCTCGGTGCTCGCGTGCCCCCGCGCGCGGATCGCGGCCGCCCCCGCCGAGCGGGGCGCGCGCCACGCCTGCAGCACCTGCCCGGCGGCGTGCTTCTCGACCGCGACCAGGGCGCCCAGCATCGGCGCGGGCCGCAGGCCGCGCTCGTCCTCGTCGGGACGGCCGTCGTCGTGCAGCACGCAGATCGCCGCGCGCAGCCCGGGGATCCACAACGACGCCGGCGACCGCGTCGCCACGGCCAGCCCGGTGAGCGTCGGCGAGGCCATCGCGGGCAGGTCGTGCTCCTCGACGAGCTGGCGGCCCAGCGCCGCGAGCTTCAGTGTCAGCGTGTAGCGACGCCGTTCGTGCCAGCCGCCCTGGCGCGCGTAGCCCTCAGCCGCCAGGCGCCGCAGCAGCCGGCGGGCGCTCGGCGTGCTGAGCTGGAGCTCGTCGGCCAGCTCGGGCACCGAGCGCGGTCCCCACGTCAACCGCTCGAGCGCCCTCACCGTGTTCATCGTCGCGTACGCGCGGACGTCCTGGTCCTGCATCGGAGCCACCTCTCCCGTGCCGGGCCCCGGGCGGCGTTCGCGCGCCGCCCGTGCAACTGATCCTGTCTGATTGGAACAGATCCTATCCCGTGACGGGGAGCGGACGCGCACGATGGCGTTCACCCCCACAGGATCGGCGGCGGGACCGCCCGCGCGGCGCGCGCCGCGGCCGAGACCTCCGTGACCAGCCGGTCGGCGTCCCGCTCGGTGACGTCGGCGAGGCGTGCGAGCAGCTCCTCGAGGCCTGCGCGCTCCGCGGCCGGCAACGCGCGCGCCAGCGCGTCGAGCTCGCGGCGCAGCGGC
>JAOPZG010000228.1 GCA_025964215.1 Conexibacter sp. | reverse complement strand
CCGCCCGCCTCGCTGTAGACCGCCAGCGGGCCGCGCTGCATCCGCCGCGCCGGCGCGGCCGCGGCCGTCTCCCGCCCGATCGTCAGGGCCTCCAGGAACCGCTGGGTGTAGGCGTCGATCTCGCGCGCGTGGCGCAGGGCCTCGATCGCCCGCTCCCGATCGCGCCCGTCGAGCGCCGCCGCGATGTCGTCGAGGACCGCGGCCAGCTCGCTCAGCACCGGCGCCGCCTCGCGCCGGACCAAGGCCATGGGGTCGATCGGCGCGATCACGAAGTTCAGCAGCAGCGCGACGCCACAGCCGATCAGCGCGTCGGCGGCGCGCGTGAACGACAGTCCGTTGGTCGGCGGCTGGAGCGTGACGACGAGGATCGCGGAGACCGCCGCCTGCGTCACGAGCAGCGGGCCGCCGCCGAGGAAGACCGCGACCGAGGTCGCGAGGAAGACGATCCCGATCAGCTGGAAGGTGCCCGAGCCGACCTCGAGGACCAGCACGTCGGCGAGCGCGATCCCGAGCGGGACGCCGACCGAGAGCTCGATCGCGCGGTTCAGCCGCGAGCCGACGGTGAGCCCGAGCGTGATGATCGCCGCGACCGGCGCGAAGAACGCGCCCTTGTCGCCGACGAGCTTGGTGGCGACGTACCAGGCGACGCCGGCGGCGATCGCGCCCATGAAGAGCGTGGGAGCGAGGCGGCGTAGGCGCGCGACGCGCTCGCGCCACGTGACCCGCGACCGCTCCGCCGCCGCCTCGATGACCTCGCGCCCGCTCACGTCTGGTGCTTACCCAACCAGAGCCCGCGTCGGACCGCGGACACGCTCGCGCGATCCGCCGTTCGAGGCCCGCGGCGCACGGGGACGCCGGTAGGACAACGACTTGGAGGACGAGGAACCCGGCGCCATACCCGCCGACCGTCCTCCTCCCGCGGGCCCCGACTGGCGGAAACGACGCGGGCCCGCATGTGACGACTCGCGCCCGGTCCTTCGATCGGGCGCGTCTCGTTGTGGCACCGATCCCGTCCGTCTTTGGAGGACTCCGCCTCCGGGGCGTCGAAAGACCGGTCGCCCATGAAGAGGACGTCCGCGACCATCACCGCCCCGCCGCACGAAGCGCGGGGACACCAGACCCTTTCCGCCTACATCCAGGCGCGATTCGACGAGTTCTCGCGCAGCCAGAAGGACGTTGCGCAGTACATCGTCGATCACCTGGACGAGGTCGCGTTCCAGACGGCTGAGGAGCTCGCGCGCCGCGCGAACACCTCCAGCTCGACGGTCGTGCGCTTCTCGCAGGCGCTGGGCTTCGAAGGCTTCCCCGAGCTCCAGCACTCGGCCCGGGAGGAGTACCGCCGCAAGGTCGCCTCCGGCCAGGCCGGGGGCTCGGCGACGACCTCGCCCGAGCCGCTGTTCTCGCTCGACCAGAACGAGTTCGAGACGGCGATCGCCGCCGATTACCAGAACGTCGAGGAGACGGCGCGGCGCGTGTCGCGCTCGGACGTCGAGGCCGCGATCGACGCGATCGCCTCGGCCGACCGCGTCCTGGTCTGCGGCACCGACCAGATGGCGTTCTTCGCCTCCTACTTCCGCCACCTGCTGATGTTGTTGGACTTGCGCGCCGAGATCGTGGCGTCGCCGTCGCAGGAGGCGCTCAGCCGCCTCGGCCGCATCGACGAGGGGACGCTGGTGATCGGCCTCAGCGCCGGCCGTCCGCATCCGCTGGTCGTCCGCGCGATGAAGCTCGCGCGCCACCGCAAGGCGCCGACGCTGGCGGTCGTGGACGCGACGCTCTCCGAGGTCGCCAAGCTCGCCAAGATCAAGTTGTACTACTCGAGCAACTCGCCGGCCTACGTGCGTTCGCACACGGCGCTGCTCTCCACGATCCAGGCCCTGGCGTACGGCGTGTACTCGCGCGACGCCGACCAGTACGCGGATCGCATCAAGGCCTTCCGGCTGAAGTAGCCCACCACCCGCCCCCAACACCGCGGGGGCGGACGGGGCCAACCGCGGTTGGCCCTGGTTTGGCCCGCTCTGCGCCGTTCGCGGCGCTCGAAAGGGTGGGCCAAACGCGCTAGATTCACTCGCATGCGCGACGAAGCGACGTTCCGGGTGAAGGCCGGTCTGGCCGAGATGCTGAAGGGCGGCGTCATCATGGACGTCGTCGACGCCGGCCAGGCCAAGATCGCCGAGGACGCCGGCGCCGCGGCGGTGATGGCGCTCGAGCGCGTCCCGTCCGACATCCGCCGCGACGGCGGCGTGGCGCGCATGAGCGACCCCGCGATGATCAAGGGGATCCAGGAGGCCGTGTCGATCCCGGTCATGGCGAAGGCCCGGATCGGCCACTTCGCCGAGGCGCAGGTGCTGCAGGCGCTCGAGGTCGATTACATCGACGAGTCCGAGGTCCTGACCCCGGCCGACGAGGCGCACCACATCGACAAGTGGGCGTTCCGGATCCCGTTCGTCTGCGGCGCGACGAACCTCGTCGAGGCGCTGCGGCGGATCGGCGAGGGCGCGGCGATGATCCGCTCCAAGGGCGAGGCCGGGACCGGCGACGTCGTCGAGGCCGTGCGCCACATGCGCTCGATCACCGGTGAGATCCGGCGGCTGACGACGCTCGACGAGACCGAGCTGTTCGTCGCGGCCAAGGAGCTGCAGGCGCCGTACGACATCGTGCGCGGCGTCGCTGAGAGCGGCAAGCTGCCGGTGCCGCTGTTCAGCGCCGGCGGGATCGCGACGCCGGCCGACGCCTCGTTGATGATGCAGCTGGGCGCGGAGTCGGTGTTCGTCGGCTCGGGGATCTTCAAGTCCTCCAACCCGGAGGCGATGGCGCGCGCGGTGGTCGAGGCGACCACGCACTTCGCCGATCCCGAGCGCGTCGCGCGGGCGTCGGAGGGACTCGGCCCGGCCATGGAGTCGCTCGAGACGCGCAAGCTCGACCAGTCGCAGCTG
>JAOPZG010000208.1 GCA_025964215.1 Conexibacter sp. | reverse complement strand
CGCGCAGCCAGCCCGCGTCGGGCGGCGGGGGCGCCGCGGGCGCGGGCGGTGCCATCGGCAGGGCGGTGCCGGCCATGGCCCTCATCCTACGCGCACCGCGCGCGCCGACCGGCGCGCCTGGTTGGATCGGCGCATGTCCGCCGAGCCCGCCTTCGAGACGATCCTCTACGCGGTGCAGGGCGCGGTCGCCACCATCACGCTCAACCGCCCTGAGCGGCTCAACACGATCGTGCCGCCGATGCCCGACGAGGTGCAGGACGCGGTCGGGCTGGCGGTGCGCGACGCCGCGGTGAAGGTGATCGTGGTGCGCGGGGCGGGGCGCGCGTTCTGCGCCGGCTACGACTTCGGCGGCGGCTTCGAGCACTGGGGCGAGGCGATGCTCACCGAGGGCCGCTGGGATCCCGGCAAGGACTTCGCGATGGCGACCGCGCCGGATCTCGCGCCGACGCAGAAGTTCATGTCCATCTGGCGCTCGCCGAAGCCGGTCATCGCGCAGGTCCACGGCTACTGCGTCGGCGGCGGCAGCGACTTCGCGCTCTGCGCCGACCTCGTCGTCGCCAGCGAGGACGCGGTCATCGGCACGCCCTACAGCCGCATGTGGGGCTCGTACCTCAGCGGGATGTGGATCTACCGGCTCGGGCTCGCGCGGACCAAGTTCCACGCCTTGACCGGCCGGCCGCTGACCGGGCGCCAGGCGGCGGAGGTCGAGCTGATCAACGAGGCCGTCCCGTTCGCGGAGCTCGAGGCGCGCGTCGCCGCGCTGGCGGCGGAGCTGTGCGAGATCCCGTCCTCGCAGCTCGCCGCGATGAAGTTGGTGGTCAACCACGCGTACGAGAACATGGGGTTGTCGGCGACGCAGACGCTCGGCCCCATCCTCGACGGCCTGATGCGCAACACGCCCGAGGCGCTGGACTTCATCGAGACCGCGAAGGCCGAAGGCGTCTCCGCCGTCGCCGCGCGCCGCGACGGCCCGTTCGGCGACTACGGCCAGGCGCCGCCCGAGCTGCGCCCCGACCCCGCGAACGTCATCGACCCGTAGGACTACTCGCCGTCGCCGCCGCGCGTGCCGCGCGACTCGGCGACCGACCAGCCGAGCCCGAGGAGCACGAGCAGGATCCCGAACGCGAGCCCCGCCTCGCGGCTCGCGCCGAGCGCGGCGAACAGGATCGGGATCGCGATCACGGCGCCGATGGCGATGATGAACGTGCGGCTGCGGCTCGGCATGCGCAGATCATGGCCGTTCGGACGGGGTTCTGCGAAGCCCGTTTCGGAGGGGGCTACACTGGCGGTCCGGGCGTCGAACGAAAGGGTCTCCATGACCCGCAGCTGTTGCCCATCCTGCCGTCTGCGGTTCTCCCGCGCGACGGCGGCCCATGTGGTCGCGTGCCCCTTCTGCGCAGCGCCCATGCAGGAGCTCCCCGCTGCCGCGCTGCTCGGCTTCCGGCTGATCGCGCTGGACGCGCTGCTCGCCGACGACGTCGTCGACGAGGCGATCGCCGTCGCGCTGCCCGTGCCGCCGCGCGCGCGGCCCGAGCTCGACCTGTAGGAGTCGCCTCCTAGGCGGCGGTGCCCGTGGGCGCCGGTGCCGGGGAGATGTAGCGTCGCGGAGCCTGCGCCTGTGCGCGCCCGCGCTCGGCCTCGCGGCGCATGCCGTGCAGCCCGAACCCGTCGCGGTCGGTGCTCGGCGGGGCGTCGGCCTCGGGCACCCAGTCGTTGTCCTCGAGCCAGCGCAGGATCGCGACCGAGTTTCCGCCCTCGGCCATGATCGCGGCGCGCTCGATGACCCGCCCGCCCGAGCGGTGCTTGCGCGAGAGTCGCGCGACGAGCTGGCTGATGTCCTCGTCCGTGGCGGCCACTGTCGTGCCGTCCTTGTCCTCGTCCATCGTGGTGCGCTCCTTTGGGGTAGTACGGCTCACCGTAGCGCGCCGGGTGCCTCGGGGCCAACGTCGGAGGACAGCGGCGGCTCGCCCGCGCGCTCGCGCAGCGTGAGGTAGAGGACGGCGGCGGTCAGGGCGGAGATCGGGGCGGTCACCGAGGTGACGACCCAGGCGACGAGCGCGCTGCCGACGTCGCCGAGGCCCGAGGAGACGATCGACGCGAGCGTGCTCACGACGGCCAGGCCGACGAAGACCACCAGGATGACCGCGAAGACCGACCAGCCGTTGCCGCGCACGAGCTCGCGGCTGCGCGTGAACGCGCCGAGGACGCCGGTGCGCTCGAGCACGACGACCGGCGCCGTGACCGACCAGATCGTGAGCAGGAAGAGGCCCGGGATGATGATCAGGACGAAGCCGATCGCCACGCCGATCCCGAACAGGATCGACACCACCAACAACGTCGCGAAGACCGGCGTGATGCTCGCGAAGAGCTGGCCGACCGAGCTGTCCAGGCGGCCGTCCTGGACGTCGCGGACCAACTCCACCACCATGCCTTGGTAGAAGGTCCCGAGGACGACGGAGATCACGCTCACCACGACGCCGAGGCCGCCCGAGAAGACGATCGCGAGGATCGCCTGCACGGCGAAGACCGCGAGCGCGGCGGGGATCAGCACGCCGGCGTGGTCGCGGTAGATCTTCAGGGCGCCGTTGATGACGGCGCCCGGGTCGAACGGGCGTCTGTCCATGGGGCCGCAGCCTACGCCGCGGGGTCGGCCCGGCGCAGCGACGCCGTGACCGACGCGCTCGCCGCGCCCGCGACGCGCCGCACGCGGCCCCAGCGCCGCTCCTGGGCGTAGGCGATCAGCCGGTGCAGGTAGTCGGCAACCGGCGTCACGCGGATCCCGCGCGGCGCGAGGTGCGCCTCGGCGCCGGAGGCGTCGAAGGTCGTGCGCACGTCCAGGTACGGGAGGTAGTCGCCGAGGTTCGCGGCCAGGACGCGACCCGCCGCGCTCGCGCCGAGCGTCGCGGCGAAGCTCTCCGCGCTCACCCGCGGCGGCGGCTTGCGGCCGGTCGTGCGGCAGGCGAGGTCGGCCAGCTCGCCGACGGTGATCGCGTGGCGCCCCGCGGTCAGGTGGTAGGTGCGCCCGTCGGCCGGCGCGTCCGAGAGCCCCAGCAACCCGTCGGCGACGTAGTCGACCGGGACGACGTCGAGCAGCCCGCGATCCTGCTCGGGCACCGCGTCGACCGCGCCGGCGACGAGCGCGCGGAGCGGGACGTAGAGCACGTTGAACGCCGCGGTCCAGCCCGACTGGCGGTCGCCGACGACGATCGACGGCCGCACGACCTGGACCGGCAGCCCGTCGAGGGCGGCGGCGACGACCAGCTCCTCGGACTCGATCTTCGACTGCTCGTAGCCGTTGCGGAAGCCCTGGCCGATGCGGCGGTCGCCCTCGCCGAACGCGCCGGGGTGGTCGCCCGCGACGTACGCGGTCGAGACCTGCACGTAACGGCGCAGCGGGCGCTCGGCGTGCAGCAGCCGCGCGAGCGCGAGCATCCGCCGCGTGCCGGCGACGTTGACCGCGCGGGCCTCCTCGAGCGTCTGGTCGAAGCGCACGCACGCGGCCGCGTGGATGACCTGGTCGATCGGGCCGGCGCCGGCGGCGTGGGCGCGGGCGGC
>JAOPZG010000190.1 GCA_025964215.1 Conexibacter sp. | reverse complement strand
CCCGCCCGCGCGAACGCCAGCGCGAGCACCCGCGCGTCGAACGCCGCGTTGTGCGCGACCAGCACGCGGCCCTCGAGCTGCTCGGCGAGCTCCGGCAGCGTGATGTCCGCGGGCGGCGCCGCGTCGACCATCGCCTGCGTCACGCCCGTGAAGCGCTGGATCCCGTGCGAGAGCGGCGCCCGGACGGGCACGAGCGTCTCCCAGCGCTCGTGCAGCTCGCCGCCGCCGACGAGCACCGCGCCGATCTCGGTGACCTCGCAGCGCTCGCCGCTCAGCCCGTTGGTCTCGGTGTCGACGACGAGGAACTCGGCGGTCGCCAGCACGGCGTCGAAGAGGGTTGGGGCGGCGGGGACGGCAACTTCCATGGCGAACGTGTGTTTGTACTCGGGCGTCCGGACGCACCGGGCGCGCCGTTGCAGGACCCGCTCGCGTGTACGACCGCGTCTGCGGGTACCGTGCCGGAACCCTGCGGATCGGAGGACCCATGACCACGTTCACCACCCACGACAGCACGCTGGACGAGCGCACCCGCAAGGCGTGGAGCGCGTACCGCGACGACCTCGTCGCGTTGCAGGGGCCGGCCTACGACACGGCCGAGACCGAGTCCTGGAATCGCCTGCAGGAGTCGCTCCGCGACATCGAGAGCGACCGCGCCGCGCTGCACACCGATGGAGCGCATCGCGCCTGATTCGTTCCCAGCGCACCGGTCGTTGGCGCGAAGGGCGCCGCTCGGCTAGGGTCTGCGCCGGGTCGTCGCTTGTCCTCGCGGACGGGCACCGGTCCGGGTCGAGGATGAGGAGCCACTGCCCCGAACAGCGAAGGACGCCCCGACAGGCAGCAGCCGCTGCCTGCGCACTGGCGGCCGCCCTCGTGCTCGCCTCCTGCGGCGGGGGCAGCCACAAGTACTCGAACGCGGAGCGCCCGCCGACGCCGATCGTCATCAGCGCGTCGATCAACGACAAGGCCGTGTCCGTGTCGCCGCGCAAGTTCGGTGCGGGCCCGATCACGCTGATCATCTCGAACCAGTCGACCTCCTCGCAGCAGGTCACGCTGGAGACCGCTGACGATCCCGGCGGCTCGAGCCCCGGCGTCAAGGCGATCGAGACCGGCCCGATCAACCCGCGCGAGACCGCGTCGGTCAAGGGCGAGGTCAAGCAGGGCACGTACTCGCTGAAGGTCGGCGCCGACGGCGTCCGCGCCGCCCGCCTCACCGTGGGCAAGCAGCGCGCCTCCTCGCAGAACGACCTGCTGCAGCCCTAGAGAGCTCCTTCGCGCATGCGCCACCATGTCGCCATGCGCCGCGCCCGCCTCACGGTCCTCGCCTCCGCCCTCGCGGCGCTCGCGCTCGCGGGCCCGGTCGCGCAGGCCGACCCGACGCCGTCGCAGACCGTCTTCACCAAGAAGCTGCTCGACGACGCCAAGACGTCCGCCGGCGTCAAGCGCATCCTCACCAACAAGACGGCGATCGTCGACCCGCGCAGCGGCTTCGTCGACGTCACCGGCGACGGCCGCCAGGACGCGCTCGTCCTCGTCTCCACCGGCGGCGCCGCCGGCGCGGTCGCGTTGTACGTCTTCTCCACCCACGGCCAGGCGACGACGGGCACCGACGACTCCACGTCGCTCAAGGTCGTCTTCCGGCTGCAGTCGCTGTACGGCGCGTCGCTGCGCATCTCGGGGACGACGCTGAGCGTATTGGAGCCGGCGTTCGCGAAGGGCGACGACCTCTGCTGCCCGCCGAAGCTCCGCGAGCGCGACTACACGTTCGACGCCAAGGCGCTGACGTTCAAGCGCACGGCGGACAAGGACGTCGCGTTCACGAAGTAGGCGGGCGCGGGCGGGCGTTTGTGGCGCCCAGCTCGCGGTGCGGCCGGTGCGCGCTGCGCGATCCGTCGTCACCGAGGGAGTGCGGTGGGAGTGGCGGTGCGCCGCGCCCAGGGTCGTCCGCGGCGCCGGGCTTGCGATGCGGGTCGCTGAGAGCTGTCGATCTCAGCTCTCAGCGACCCGCATCGCCCGCCTGCGAGCACTGCGGACGACCCCGGACGCCGCGAGCCACCGCGCCGCTCTCACTCCCTGGGTGACGACGAACCACGCCGGCACCCAGGAAGCGCGCGCTGGCGCCACCAACACAGCGCACCACGACGATCTGTGACCACCCGCACACCCCGTGCGCTTGCGCAACCCCTGCGCCCGCGCAATACTTACTTTCATGCAAGCAAGCAGTGCAGCGACGGAAGCGACGGCGGAAGCCCTCGCTGCCGCGATGCTCGACCTCTGGCGGCAGATCCTCGCCGGGTCGACGCGGGATCTGTACCGCCTGCTGGCCGAGGTCGATCTCTCGATGACGCAGCTGAAGATGCTGCACGTCCTCATGGAGTGCGAGAAGGAGTCCTCGGTCAAGGAGCTCGCAGAGGAGCTCAGCATGTCCCTCCCCAACGCGTCCCGCACGATCGACGGCCTGCTGCAACGCGGGCTGGTCGAGCGTCGCGAGGACGAGCACGACCGGCGCGTCAAGCGCGTGGGCCCGACCCCGGCCGCACGTGCGTTGATCGATCGCGTCGACACCGCTCGGCTCCACGGCCTCGCCGCCTGGGCCGCCGAGCTCTCCCCCGTCCAGCGCACGTCCCTGCTGGACGCCCTCTCCCTCCTCCCCAAGGAGCGCCGCCGATGACCCGCACACAGCTCCGCACACGCTTCGTCAACGAGGAGAACCGCCGCTGGTGGACCCTCGCGGCGATGTGCTTCGCGCTGTTCATGATCATGTTGGACAACACGGTCGTGAACGTGGCCCTGCCGTCGATCCAGAAGGACCTCGGCGCCTCGATCTCCGGACTCGAGTGGACCGTCAACGCCTACACGTTGAGCTTCGCCGTGCTGCTGGTCACCGGCGGCCGCCTGGGGGACATCTTCGGCCGCCGCCGGATGTTCCTCTTCGGCGTCGTCGTCTTCGGCGCCTCGAGCGCCTTCATCGGCCTCTCGCAGTCCGAGGCGTGGCTCGTCAGCGGCCGCGCCGCGCAGGGCATCGGCGCCGCGTTCATGATGCCCGCGACGCTCTCGATCATCTCCAACGCCTTCCCGCCGCACGAGCGCGGCAAGGCGATCGGGACCTGGGCCGGCGTCTCGGCCCTCGCGCTCGCGATCGGCCCCGTCGTCGGCGGGTTCCTGGTGGAGAACGTCTCCTGGCAGTCGATCTTCTTCCTCAACCTGCCGGTCGCCGCGATCGCCGTCGTCGTCACGCTCTTCGCCACGCACGAGTCGCGCGACGAGACCGCGCCGCGCAGCGTCGACTACGCCGGCGTCAGCGCGCTCACCGCCGGCCTCGCCGCGCTCGTCCTCGCGCTGGTCGAGGGCAACGCCTGGGGCTGGGGCTCCGGCCGGATCGCCGCGCTCTTCGCCGTCGCCGTGATCGGCCTGGTCGCCTTCGCGGTCGTCGAGTCGCGGATCGCCAACCCGATGGTCGACTTCAAGTTCTTCCGCTCGCGCTCGTTCGCGGGAGCCAACCTGGTGGCCTTCATCGTGAGCTTCGCGATGCTCGCGACGTTCTTCTTCTTCGCCCTCTACCTCCAGAACGTCCGCGGCTACTCGCCGCTGCAGGCCGGCGTCCGCTTCCTGCCGATGACCGTCGTCATCATCTTCGCCGGCCCGATCGCCGGTCGCCTCAGCGACAAGATCGGCCCGCGGCCGCTGATGACGATCGGCCTGCTGCTCAACGCGGTCTCGCTCTTCTGGCAGGGCCACCTGAGCGTCGACACGCCGTACACGCAGCTGCTCGGCGCCTTCGTCCTGATGGGCCTCGGCATGGGCCTCGTGATGTCGCCGATGAGCACGGCCGCGATGAACGCCGTCGACCCGACCAAGGCCGGCGTCGCCTCCGGCGTGCTGTCGATGAGCCGGATGGTGGGCGGCACGTTCGGCGTCGCCGCGATGGGCGCGCTGATCACGGGCCTCGGCCGCCACAAGATCGACGAGACGCTCCCGCAGCTCCCCGACTCGGCGCGCCACGGCCTCGCCGAGGGCCTCGGCGCGGGCGCGACCGGCGGGACCGGCGCGGTCCACGACGCCGTCCAGTCCGCGTTCCTGTACGCCTTGAACGACGGCCTGCGGATCGCCTCGGTGATCGCGGCCCTCGGCGCCGTCGCGGCCTGGACCCTGATCGAGGCCGGCGCCCCCAAGCGCCAGCCCGTCCACGACGCCGGGTCCTCCGAGGTCGGCACCGGCGACGGCGGCTCCGAGCTCGCCGCCGCAGCGGAGACCGCGCTGGTCTGATGGGCGACGCGGCATCGAGCGTGGTCGTGCTCGTGCGGCGCGTGGATGCTGGGCGCCGCACGGTCCCGCAGGCGATCCTGGTTGGATCGTCAAGGGATCGGGTGGCGATCCAGCGCCGCGCGGCGTGCGAGCACGACCGCGCGAATGTCGCGTCGACCATCTAGCTTTCGGCGGGTGCAGGTCCTCCACGAGGTCGACGACCCCGAGATCCCGAAGCTCCTCGAGCGCAACGAGTTCTTCTGGCTCAAGCTGCACGGGTGCTCGTCCGAGCAGATCGCCGACCTCGGGGAGCGCTTCGGCCTGCACCCGCTGGCGATCGAGGACACGCAGGAGTTCGGGCAGCGACCCAAGCTCGACGACTACCGCGAGGCGGCGCTGCTCGTCTTCTACGGCGTCGATCCCGACGGCACGCCGGTCGAGGTCCACTTCCACGTCAGCGGCTCCTGGATGATCACGGTCCACCAGGAGGGCCACGAGATCTTCAAGTACGCCGAGAAGCGCATCGGCAAGGAGCCGCCGAAGACCGAGGAGGAGGCGATCTACCGCGTCCTCGACGCGCTGACCGACTCGTTCTTCCCCGTCCTCGAAGGCGTCGACGAGCGCATCGACGAGCTGATGGACGCGATGCTCGAGCAGCCGAGCCAGGACCAGCGCGAGGAGCTCTTCCACCTGCGCCGCCGGCTCATCGAGCTGCGCCGGATCGCCACCCCGCAGCGCGACATCCTCGCCCGCGGCGGCGACGTGCTCGGCAACCTCCCGGGCCTCGAGGCCGACGACGCGCGCGACTGGTTCCGCGACGTCTATGACCACCTGCTGCGCATCGCCGAGCTCATCGACTCCTACCGCGACCTGCTGGCCGGCGCGCTGGACGTCTACCTGTCGACGGTCTCCAACCGCGTCAACGAGATCTCCAAGCAGCTGGCGGTCGTCGCGACGATCTTCCTGCCGCTGACCTTCGTGACCGGGTTCTTCGGCCAGAACTTCGGGTTCCTCGTGCGGCACATCAACTCGCCCGCGGCGTTCTGGGGCTACGGCGTGGGCAGCATGCTCCTCGCGGCGCTGGCGCTGTGGTTCTGGTTCAAGCGCTCGGGGTTCCTGGACGCCTGACCACGGCACGGGTGAGTAGGATCCGGCGTCGAATGGCCACCGACGTGTCCGAGGCACTCCAGCTCATGACTGACCACCGAAACTCCGTCGAGACCGCGACGCGCACCGGCGCGGAGGTGCGCTGACATGGCCGGCGTCGTCCACATCCCCTGGTACGCGACGTTCTTCCGCGGCGACAAGGTCGAGGCGGCCCTGGCCGAGATCGCGCCGATCGCCCTGCGCTACGGCGCGTCGGCGTACATGGTGCACCGCAGCCGCGACGACCGCTACAAGTTCCTGCAGACGGCGACGTTCGAGTCGAAGTCCGACTGGGAGCGCTACTGGCACGGCCCGGAGTTCACGTACTGCCGCGGGGCGATCTCCAGCTACTACCAGGTGCCGATCCTGTACGTCTGGCACG
>JAOPZG010000180.1 GCA_025964215.1 Conexibacter sp. | reverse complement strand
TCCGCCCGCGGCCGCGCCGGCGCTCGAGGCGCCCTGGGCCAGGACGAACTTCTTGAGCAGCAGCAGCGGGCCGACCGGGAAGACGGCGGCGAGCGCCTTGTTGGTCTGCTTGAGCTGCTTCTTGAAGGCGCCGCAGCGCTGGCAGCCGCGCACGTGGCGGCGGACCGGCGCGCTGATCCGCGCGAGCCCCTCGGCCCACTCGCCGAGCTCGCCGCGGACCTCGTCGCACGTGAGCCGGCGCGCCTCGGCGGCCTCGGCGAGCGAGACGCGGGCGCGCACGAGCAGCGACTTCACCGACGGGACCGTGGTCTCCATCGCCTCGGCGATCTGCTCGTAGCTCAGCGCGTCGATCTCGCGCAGCAGCAGCGCGGTGCGCTGCGTCTCGGCCAGCGTCTGCACGTCGGCGACGAGCTGGCGGAAGTCCTCGCGGTCGTCGACCTTGTCGGCGGTCGTCGTGCCGTGCTCGGCGAGGTGGATGTCCATCGAGTCCACGCCGATGGCGGTCTGCTTGCGCAGGTGGTTCAGGCAGCGATTGCGCGCGATCCGGTAGAGCCACGGCCGCACGTTGATCGCCCGGTCGTCGGCGAGCATCGCGTTGAACGCGGCGGCGAAGACCTCCTGCAGCACGTCCTCGGCGTCCTCGCGCGAGGAGAGCATGTGGCGGCAGAACGCGAGCAGCCGCGACTGGTAGCGCGCGACGAGCGCCTCGTAGGCCGCCTGGTTGCCGCGACGGGTGAGCGCGACCAGCCGCTCGTCGCCCTGCAGGCGCAGCAGCGGCGTCGGGCCGCGAAGGCTCGCGGCCGGGGAATGTCGGAGGGCTGAGACTTCCACCGTCGATCCTGGAACTCCCGGAGGGCGTTCGAGTTGCGGGTTCCCAGTCTAGGAAGACGCCGATACGCTGGGCGCAAGACCCCGCCCGGGTGGTGGAACTGGTCAGACACGGCCGGCTTAAACCCGGCTGCCCGCGAGGGCATGGGGGTTCGAGTCCCCCCCCGGGCATGGCGCACAGCAGGGCTCGTGCGAGCGCGCCGCGGACGCGACGCGCTCGCACGCCCCACTCGAGCTTCCTAGGCCACGGGCGTCTCGCGCACCGCGCCGGGCGCCAGGGCGTCCAGCAGCAGGTCCGCGATCTCCTGATCGCCGCTGATCTCCAGCTCCGTGCGCGAGGCGTCGGGCCCGAGGGCCTCGACCCACGCCCGCTCGGGGCCGGCGATGCGCGCGTCGGCCTCGGGGGCCGAGCGCTCCGCCAGCTCCATCCGGCCACGACGGGCCGTCAGGACGTAGCGCTTCATGTCGCCGGCGCGCCGGACGACCGTGATCTCGACCATGCCGTCAATCTCGCCCGGCAGGGTCAGGCCCGGCACCGTGCGCAGGATCGCGCCGATGTCGACCGACTCGTCCGGACGCGGCGGGGACCAGGCCCAGCGCGCGCCCCAACGTGCGAGCGCGCCGACGACGGGCAGCAGATCGCGTGCCCGCTCGGTGAGCTCGTAATCCACGCGCGGCGGAACCTCGCGGTAGCGCTGGCGTGTCAACAGGCCGTCGGCGACCATGCGGTTGAGGCGTGATCGCAGCTGCTCGGTCGAGATGCCGGGAAGAACCCGCTGCAGCTCGACGAAGCGTCGTGGACCGGCGACGAGGTCGCGGACGATCAACAGCGTCCACTTGTCGCCAACCAGGTCGAGAGCGCGGGCGTCAGGCGCCCACTGGTTGTACGGGTGCCGCTTGGGGGGTGGAACGGAGGGAATGGCTGCCTCCCTTGAGACCGCGTAGATAGGACGGACCCCTCAGCCACCACCGAGGATACCCAGGTCCGCGCACAGACGCGCCGTTTTTCGGCGGACATGGACGTCCGTTGGACCCTCGGATGGTGAGTTGCTTCTGCATAAGCGCTGACGACCGGTCCAGAACCCAGAACATTGCCAGAACCTGCCGATCCCGTCACCCCGAGATGTCATCCCGGGCACCGCCCGGCGGATGCACGGCGCGGCGCGCATCGTGCCGTTAAACGCACGGCGCACCGCAGCGGCCCGTCGGGCCGCGCGGTGCGCGTAGGCGTTCTCTAGATGTCGGCCTAGATGTTCACGAGGCCGGCGAGGATCTGCTCGTCGTAGGCGTCACCCTCCTGGCCCACGTGCAGCGCCGCCGCGGGCGCCAGCATGGGGTAGGTCGCGTCCTGCTCGGCGGCGATGGCCGCGAAGCGACGGGTGGGCAGGCTCTGCTCCTGCGCGGCCGGCAGGTCCTTCTCGAAGCGGGCGTCCATAGGACTCCTCTCCTCATCGGGTGCCTTCTCCTTCCGTTCTACGCTCATCGCGGCCGATTGCAACCCGGCGCTGTCAGACGGACACCCATGCGGGTGACCTTCATAGGAAGCCTCTGAAGATGCGGCGGCGCGTTGTATGACCTGCGGGCTGGCGCGACGGGCGCCCGGCGGCGAGGATGTCGGGCGATGAGCACCGAGACGGAGCAGGCCACGCGCCTCCACGGGGGGCGCCTGATCGCCCGCCGCCTGAAGGCCCACGGCGTCACGAAGCTGTTCACGCTCTCGGGCGGGCACATCTTCTCGATCTACGACGGCTGCCGCGAGGAGGGGATCGACATCGTCGACACCCGCCACGAGCAGGCCGCGACGTTCGCCGCCGAGGGCTGGGCGAAGGTCACGCGCACGCCGGGCGTCGCCGCGCTGACCGCGGGGCCGGGCGTCACCAACGGGATGAGCGCGATCGCGAGCGCGCAGCAGTCCGCCTCGCCGATCGTCGTGCTCGGCGGCCGCGCGCCGGCGATGCGCTGGGGGATGGGCTCGCTGCAGGAGATCGACCACGTCCCGTTCGTCGCGCCGCTCACGAAGCTGGCCGCCACCGCGGGCTCGCCCGACGAGATCCCGGGGCTGGTCGACCAGGCGCTCGCGACCGCGATGGCGCCGCACTCGGGGCCGACGTTCCTGGACTTCCCGATGGACCACGTCTTCTCCGAGGGGGAAGACACGGGTGTGGAGGGCGCGCTGCACGACGTCCTGGCCGAGCCGGTCGCCGGCGGCGACGTCGACCGCGTGATCGCGCTGCTCGACGCAGCCGAGCGCCCGGTGATCATGGCCGGCACGAACCTCTACTGGGGCCGCGGCGAGCACGCGCTGCGCGAGCTGGCCGAGGCGCGGGGCATCCCCGTGTACTTGAACGGCCAGGCGCGCGGCTGCCTGCCGGCCGACCACGAGCTCTTCTTCTCGCGTGCACGAGGGGATGGGCTGAAGGGCGCGGACCTCGCGCTGGTCATCGGCGTCCCGATGGACTTCCGCCTCGGCTTCGGCGGCTCGTTCGGCGAGGACACCAAGTTGGTGGTCATCGATCGGGCCGAGCCCGCGCGCGCGCACCCGCGGGAGGTCGAGGTCTCCCTGTACGGCGGGATCGACGCGACGCTGCGCGCGCTGGTCGGCGACGACGGTGGGGCGGAGCGGACGCGGGACTGGGTCGCGCACCTGCGCGGCAAGGAGGTCGAGAAGCGCGAGGCCGAGCGGGTCGAGCTCGACGACGGCCGCGCCCCGTTGCACCCGATGCGGCTCTACCGCGAGCTCAGCGACGTCCTCGACCGCAACGCGATCGTCATCGGCGACGGCGGCGACTTCGTCTCCTACGCCGGGCGCGTCATCGACACCTACGAGCCGGGCTGCTGGCTCGACCCGGGGCCGTTCGGCTGCCTCGGCACCGGGCCGGGCTACGCGCTGGCCGCGAAGCTCGCGCACCCCGACCGCCAGGTCGTCCTGCTCGTCGGCGACGGCGCCTTCGGCTTCAGCGGGATGGAGTTCGACACGCTCGCGCGCCACGGCGTGAACGTCGTCGCGGTGATGGGCAACAACGGGATCTGGGCGCTCGAGAAGCACCCGATGGAGTTCTTGTACGGGTACTCGGTCGCCGCGGAGCTGCGGCCGGAGACGCGCTACGACCAGATGGTCGAGGCGCTGGGCGGCCACGGCGAGCTCGTCCGGACGCCCGAGGACCTCAAGCCGGCGCTCGCGCGGGCCTTCGAGGCGGGCCGTCCGGCGCTCGTCAACGTGCTCACGGATCCCGACGTGATCTACCCGCGGAAGTCGAACCTGGCATAGCGGCGCTCGGGGCGGCGATGGACCGTCTTCCGGCAAGAAGAAGGCCCGTGCTTTCCGGTGCGACGTCGGGTCCCGCCGGGAGCTCGCGAAAGTCGGAAGCCGCCCCGAAGAGCGGCTTCCTAACTCGGCCCCGACAGGACGGGCAGGGGTACGTGCCTTGCGGGGGCCTGATTGTCTGGCCCGAGCGGCGGGAGGCGCCGATTCGATGCGGCTTCGCTCGGACCTATGCGTCGGAACAGCGGACGAACGAGCCTGTTCGGCACGCACACCCGTTGACCCGACCTCTCGGAGTATCCGGCGGGGCCCAGAGGCCCACAATCAGACACCCGTCCAGGGACGTTCCGAGAAGTGGGGATGCGAGGTACAACCGCTGTGCGGCGAAACTGGGAGGTGGGGCGCTGTTCGCCTTGCTCGACCCCGTCGCCAGCGCGAGCGGGGCGGGCGTGTTCCTCAGCCCTCGCCCGTCCCGCCGCCTGTAGTTCCTGCCCGATCCAGCGCCGCTCCGCGCAGGATGTCGTGCTCGGAGACCTCGACCTCGTCCAGGTCGAAGGTCCGCATCGCCTCGACGAGCAGGATCACGCCGGCGACGATCGCGGGCGCGCGGTCGGGGTGCAGGCCGGTGACGTGACGGCGCTCCTCGAGCGTCAGGTCCGCGAGCCGCGCGAGGAGCATCTCGGCCTGGGCGCGGAGCAGGCGGAAGCCGTGGACCTTCGCGGGGTCGTAGGGGTCGAGCTCCTGCAGGATCGCGGCGCAGGAGGTCGCGGTGCCGGCGACGGCGATGCCCTGGGTGACGCGGTCGCGCTCTTGCTGTGGGACCGCCTGCTCGAAGATCTCCGCCGCCTCTTGTTGCAGCAGTTGCAGCTCCTCCGCGCGCGGCGGGTCGGAGCGGATGAAGCGCTCGGTCTGGCGGACGACGCCGGCCTGCGTGGAGACGTGGAAGTCGACCGTGGTGCCGTGGCCGGCGACGAGCTCGGTGGAGCCGCCGCCGACGTCGATGACGACGCGGCGCGTGTCGGCGGTGGCGTTGTCGGTGCGGTCGCTCGTCGCCCCGAGGTAGGTCAGGCGCGCCTCCTCGTCGCCGCTGATCGTGCGCGCGCCGATGGCGTAGCGGTCGTTGACCGTCGTGGTGAACTGGGCTCCGTTGCGCGCGTCACGGACGGCGGAGGTGAGCACGCCGGTCGTCGCCTCGACGTCGTGGTCGTCGATCAGCTTCTTGTAGGTGTCGAGCGCCGCGTACACGCGCGCCATCGCCTCGGGTTGCAGCTCGCCGGTGTGGTCGACGCCCTGGCCGAGGCGCGTGACGGTCGTGCGCCGCTCGAGCTCCGTGACGCGGCCGTCTCGCGTGACGTCCGCGATCAGGAGGCGGGTCGAGTTGGTCCCGATGTCGATGACGGCGATGCGCACGGGGCGAGGCTACTTCCGCGGGACGGGCGCCGGGTGCGGAAGCGGATCGCCGGCGAGCCCCGCGAGGAGGTTGTCGACGGCCATGTGCACCATCCGGCCGCGCGTGGTGCGCGTCGCCGAGCCGATGTGCGGGACGACGAGCAGGTTGGGGGCGTCGAGGAGCGGGTCGTCGGCGGGGAGCGGCTCGGGGTCGGTGACGTCGAGGGCGGCGGCGGCGAGGCGGCCGTCCTGGAGCGCGCGGGCGAGCGCCGGCTGGTCGACGAGCCCGCCGCGGCCGGTGTTGACGAGGATCGCGCCGGGCTTGATCGCGTGCAGGGCGGCGTCGTCGATCAGGTGGCGGGTCTGCGGCGTGAGCGGCGCGTGGAGCGAGACGAAGTCGGCGTGTTGCAGGGCTTGGTGGAGGTCGCCGTCGCGGCCGAGCGAGATGATGTTCATGTCGAACCCGGCGGCGCGGCGAGCGACCGCCTGCCCGATCCGCCCGGTGCCGCCGACGATGACGAGCGTCGCGCCGTGGACGTCGGCGCCGAGCCAGCCCTGGGGCTCGAAGGTCCGCCAGCGGCCGTCGCGGACGGCGCGCTGCGCCTCGGCGAGGCGGCGGGCGGCGGCCAGCAGGAGGGCGAAGGCGAGGTCCGCGGTGGCGTCGGTGAGGACGTCGGGCGTGACGCCGACGGCGATCCCGCGCGCTGTGATGGCCTCCATGTCGATGTTGTCGAAGCCGACGGCGTAGTTGGCAATGACCTTGAGTTGGGGCGCCGCGTCGAGGAGGGCGGTGTCGATCCGCTCGGTCAGCATCGCGAGCAGGCCGTGGGCGTGCGCGACGCGCTCCCGCAGCTCGGTGGGGTGGGGCGGGAGGTTGCCGGGCCAGACGTCGACGTCGTGCCCCGCGTCGGTGAGGCGGTCGAGCGCGTCGCCGGTCAGCGCGCGGGAGACGAAGACGTGGGCCATGGCGTCAGGGATCCTGCCACGCTGCACGGCAATGTTCGTGGGCACGGCACGCACCGGAGATCCGCAGGCCCCCGAGATCGTGCCGAGCGACCACTGCGTGGCGCGCTACCGCGAGCGGATGCCGATCCGCGTGCCCGGCCTCGACGACGTGATCGCCGGGTTGCTCCGGGTGCTGGAGGACGCCGACATCACCCACTGGCCGCCCGCGTGGGCCGTCTCCGACAAGCCCGCGGCGCTGTGGGCGATCAGCGGCGACCTGGCGTTCCCGCTGGCCCGCACGGACGCCCCTGGCCGTTGGTTGGCCATCACCTGCCTCCGCCGCGGACGCGACCGCGCATGACCCGACCGCGACCGTTCGGAGACGACACATTCGCTACACTCCTCCGACCGCCGCGGGGTGGAGCAGTCTGGTAGCTCGTCGGGCTCATAACCCGAAGGTCGCAGGTTCGAATCCTGCCCCCGCTACTACGGAAGCCCCCTCTCGCCAGGGGGTTTTCGTGCTTAACGGGACGGTTCGGCGGCGCGGCGTGGTCTCGTTTTGGGACTCAGTTGGTGGTTGAAACGCTACCTGCGCGCCGGACGGAGCGGAACACCACGTCCGTTGTCGTACTCGCAGGGGGCGAGTTCTGGGTCCTCGCGTCCTACAGGGTTCGGAGAGGTCTCTCTCCGACAACTAAAAATGCGCCCCCGCGCCGCGCTAACGGCCGGGGGCATGGCCCAAGGAGCGTGAACTCCATGGACACCTCAGACGCTATCCCGTCTGACGATGATCCCGTCGGCATCCCCGACCACCTGCGCGAGCTGCTGCGCGCGACCGCAGCGCGCATGCTCGAAGAGGCGTGCGACATGGCCTTCGGGCCGGACGCGCGTGACGCGGCGATCGCCGCGGTCCATTTCATCGACGCCTTCGAGCACGAGAGCCTGACGCGCGGCGTTGCGCTTGCGCTGATCCCGGGCGCGATCGAGTGGGAGGAGCCGGTGAAGATGCCGCACACGTTGGAGGGCGTCGCGCAGTACGAGAGCCAGCTCGCCTTGGCTCGCGAGCTGATCGAGCTGCGGGACAGCCTGGGCGGCGCGCCGCCGCCGCCGAGCGACGTCATCTAGGAGGCCGCTAGAGGTCCATGCCCAAGTCGTCGGCGCCGATGTGGCGGGTCGGTGGATCCAGCGTCGGCGCGCCGGCGCCGACGAGCTGCGCGGCTTCGCGAGCCCAGGCCTCGCGTGCCACGAAGCTCGACGGCCGCTCGCCGAGGACCTGATCGCGGGCGACGAGCGCGAGACGGGCCTCGTGTGGGTCGGCGACGACCGGCGGAGCTTCGTGGCGGGCGGGCACTTCGGGCTCGCGGGCTGCGGCAGCCTGGTCAGTCCATCGCTCGATGGCCTCCTGCTGGCGAGCGATGTCCTCGTCGACCGCCGCGCGGCGGGAGCGCTGCAGCAGTCCGAGGTTCGCTCGCTCCTCATGCATCGCCACGATGCGCTGCTGTGCTCGCTCAATCTCGTCGTGGGCCCGTCGCACGGCTCGCTCGGCGGCGCCAGCTCCCGTGCGATTGAGCAAGTCGAGGGCGAGTTCCTGCTGGCGGCTCGACGAGACCATCGCCGCGACGTCCTCGGTGAGGGTGTCGTGTTCGGGTTCGAGGCCGGGCAGCGCCCGCTCGACGGAGCCGGGCGAGACCACGTAGAAGCGCGCCTGATCGCGGTGGCGGCTCATCGCGGTGTAGCCCCACTCGCGGTACAGCTCGTCGGAGCCGAGGACGAAGGACCGGTCGACCGTCGCGCCCTGGGCGGCGTGGGCCGTCAACGCATAGGCATGGTCCAGCCAGCCGTCGTCCAGATAGAACGAGTCGAGTTCGCGTCCACCGCCGTCCGCCGTGCGGAGCGCCACGGTGCGACGCTCCAGGTCAACACCAACAACTTCGGCGCGGGTGCCGTTGACGACGCCCGCGCGGCGGTCGTTGCGGCGGGCGATCACGCGGTCGCCGACCGCGAACGCTCGCCTGTCGGTGATCAGCTCCTCTGCGCCGAGCCGGCCGTCACGGTCCATGCGCTCACGGGCCAGCGCGTTGAGGTCGGCGACGTCGGAACGCCGGTGGGCGATCATGACCGCGTCGCCGGCATCGGGTCGGCGGGCCGCCTCCCACCAGTCCTCGACCAGCGTCGCACGCAGCTCGTCGGCGGTCGGCCGGGCGACGAGGCGCCCGTGATCGCGGTACGCCTCGCTCCATGTCTGGACCTGGCCCTGCCGTAGTTGCGCGAGAGCCTCGCGATCCCACGTCTCCGCCTGGCGGTGGACCTGGTGCAGCTCGATCGCTCCGAGGTCCCGCGCGAGCCGCCGGAACGCGCCGCCGGCATCGATCTCCGGGAGCTGGCGGTCGTCGCCGACGAGGACGAGCTTGGATTTCGTGTTGGTGGCGTGCTGGGCGAGCCGGTCGATCGTGCGCGAGCCGACCATGCCGGCCTCATCGACGACCAGCACCGAACCCGGAGCAAGGCCATTGCCTTGGTCGATGTCGACGAGCAAGCGAGCGATCGTCGTGCTGTCGATGCCCGCGAGCGTCTCCATCTCGACCGCGGCGCGTGCGGCCAGCGCGCACCCGAAGACGCGCACGCCGTCGGCTTCCCAGGCGTCTCGCGCGGCGGTGAGTCCTCGCGTCTTGCCGGTGCCCGCCGCTGCGCGAACGATCTGCACGCCGTCGCCGGAGGTCGTCAGCGAGCGCGCCATCGCGGCCTGCTCGTCCGCGATGTCGCTCCGGGTCGCGAGCAGGTCGTCGACCCTGGTCGCGTCCAGCTGGGCCACTCCTGCGTCCTGGCGGCGAGCGGCCTCGGTCAGGACCCGGTCCTCCACCGCCAGCATCTCAGGCGTCGAGTATCGAGCGCCGCCGAGCTGCGGGCGACTCCCGTCCCGTTCGAGCTGGACGGCCTGCGGGGACGCCAGCCAGTGGTCGGCCAGCGCTTCGAGCCGCTCGACGCTCGCGCCCTCGCGGTGGGCCTCGGCCCAGTCGCGGAGAACGTCGCGGCGGTCGAAGGTCGACGCCCGCTCGGTGATCCCGCCGGGCGCGCCAAGGTCGTCGGCGACGGCGCGGAGATCTGGTTCGAGCGCGGGTCCGGGACGCCGGCGATCGAGGACGAGGTCGAGCACCCGACGATCGAGACCGAGCTCCGCGGCGCGCGCTCGTCACTCCTGCCGGAGTCGGTCGGTCGACACGTTGTAGTCCTTGGCCCGGCGGGTCTCCAACGCGGCGACCTCCGCCGCACGGGCCGACCGGGCGCCGAGCTGCCCGAGCCGCTCGCGGATCTCCTGGCTGCGGCGGGAGAAGTGCTTGAGCACCTGGTCGTCGATGCCGCTGATCTCGGCCGCGCCGTTGCGGACGGGCTCCCACTCCACGCCAAGCGTCTCGGTGAGGCTCCTGCGCAGCGCCGCTTGATAGAGGAATCCGGCGGTCCGCTGGTGGGCGTAGAGGGCGCGGCCGTCGAGCGCTGTCTCCCGGCCCTCGGCGGTGGTCGTGTTGGCGACGACGGCGTGGGTGTGCAACTGCGGATCGCCGGCACGCGAGGTGCGATGACGAAACGCGGCGACCGTGAGGCCGTCGCCGCGGAGCAGATGCTTGCCATTGGCGCCGCGGCGCGTCCACGTGGCGTGGCGTTCGAGGTAGCCGAGCGCCTCTCGCACCGCCTCGTCGTGGGCGGCGCGGACGACGGGGGAGACGGTGCGATCACCGATGCCGTAGATGACCGAGACCGACTTCGGCGCGGAGAACGTCAAGTCATAGGCCAAGACCGTCTTCGGTCTGGTGGCTGTCGTGCTGGGCTCGGTGAGGAGGCCGAGGAACTGCTCGTCTTCGACGCCACCGGTCAGCCCGCGGCCTTCGGCACCGCGGCCTTCCCACTGGCCTTGGGCCTCGCCGTGGCCGGCGTAGTAGTCGTCCTTGCCGGCGGCGACGTTGTCGATGTAGTAGCGCGGATCGCCCTGTCCGCCGCCGACCTTGCCGATCGAGAGCACGTCCCTTAGTCGACGAGCGGACGGGATCACCCTCGGGCCATTCGGAGAATGCAGATGTGTGCTGGTCATTGTGGTGCGGGTCACGGAAACGGTGAAGGGCACTGTCAGCCGGAGTCGCAGACGGTGTGTCGGACTGATCTGGACGACGGCCTCCTGTGTCGTCAGACAGAAGGGTCGGCGATCAGGCGCCGCGGACTGGTAGCCGGGCGCCGTCGCCGCGGGCGCGGATCGAAGAGGCGTGGGTGCCGCATTCTCTGCAGTCGGGGGATCGGCGGGGAATGCTGGTGCGCAGCTTGTCGGCGCGTGTCTCGTAGCGGCGGAAATCGCCATTGGTCTCGGACGATTCAAGAAGTCCGGTGACGGCCAACATGAAGTGGTCGGTCGCGTCCGCGACGCCGCGTGCGTTGAGCGTGATGACGCTCGGAGCTGGCGCGTCTTCCATCGGCAAGTAGCGCTGCGCGCGCCGGACCGCCGCTGGCAACGACTCGTCAGTCAGCTTGTCGGGCCGGATCAACTCGTTGCACCACAAGCAACCGCCATCGGGCGTCACCGGTCGCAGAACCGAGGCGATCTTGCCGATATCGCCGTCGCCGCCGACGGCCACGTGGCTTCCGACCTGCACGCCTGGGACGAGGTACTGGTGGACCAGAGCGTTGAAGATGGAGCGGGCCGTATGGGTATCGGCCGCGAGGAAGAGGTAGTCGCAGTCGATCAACTGCTGCGCCACATCGACGTCCGCGATGTCGCCGCGGACCGCGTCGACGATCGAGTTCTTTCGCGCCCGCCGCGCGACCCGCTTGGCCAGCCGGACCTTCGGTGTGGCCAGACGACCGCCGAGCCGTTGTAGGGCGAGCGGTCGCCCTGGTGTCGTCAGCCACGACATCGCATCGCGGCGGGTGCTCTCCGGCAGACGGGGCAAGTTGGTGATCTCGACGCGTTCGGGATCGATCACGACAAGATGTCCGACGCCGAGCCGGGCGAGGAAGGCAACGATCGGCAGGCCGACTCCGCCAGCGCCGATGACGCCGACCTTGAGGCGTCCGAGCAGATCTTGTCCGGCGTTGCCGTACACACGGGCCTGGCGATCGTCGATCTCGGCGCGGTCGGGCGGTGCAGCGGCCGGCAGTGGGTAGATCCGCTCGACGTTGCGGCGGAGAATGACCGTCTCGCCGATCGGGTGTCGAGTTCCCTCGGGTGTCCAGATGTCGCCGGCGAGCGCGCCATGCGCGAGGACGAGTGCGCCGACCGGCATGCCCTTGGCGATGTCCAGCAGTGCGGGGTAGCCGCGCTCGTGCGACCGGAGATCAGGCTCGGAGAACCCGACTGAGCCATGACCGTGGTGGTTGTGGACAGCCAAGTACACGAGGCGCTCGTCGCGGCAGTGTCGGATGTGATCGTTGACGAACTGCGGAGTGAGGCGCCGGTAGGCCTTGCGCCCAGGCACAAAATCCACGCCGTCGGACGCTACGAACAGCTCACGGGCCAGGAGGCGCACGCCGCGGGAGGTTCGGACCATCCCGGCGCTGATGACGGCGCCGTGCTCGTCCTCGTCACCGGGGAACAGGTGGGCGTCGAGCGCGTCGGCTAGTTCCTCAGGCAGAACGAGCTGCCAAGCCTCCGCCTCTGCACTAGCGGGCAGGAACTGCGGCCGAGGCTTCATGCGGCTGCCCTCGTCTGTGCGGCCTGCTCGGCGAACCACCCGATGATGCGCATGAGCTTCAGCGCCGCGGTGTCGTGCGCGGGATTCCACCGGGGTGAGCGACGCGACACCATCGTCGCGGGGCGATTGAAGCCGGGCATACTCTGGCCGCTGTTCAGCGGGGGCGTTGGGAGCGGCGTGCCGTCTGCGGTCGCGAGATCGGGGCAGGCGAAGTGCGGATAGACGTCCGCAAGGGGGTAGTTGTAGGGGAGCGTGAAGCCGATCCAGCTGGACCTCGGCACAAACGCTGGGCCGAGGTCCAGATCGGCGACGATGACGTAGGCGCCACCATCGCCGGTCTCGACGGTCTCGACGCCATGACCGGCGAATGCGTGCTGGATCTCGGCGATGCCCTTCTCGACGTCGGGGGTCATGGTCAGGAGTTCTCGTCGCCGTCGTTGGCAAGGAAGCGACTCGTTTCCTTGAGCTTGACCTCATCGTCGTTGCCGACGTTCTTCGTGCGGCCGTTCTCGAGCTCTTCGACGAGCTCGAAGTCGACCTGGATGTTCAGGCCCTCGGAGATGGCGTGCTGCTTGATCTGCAGACCCGTGGCGTGGTCGTCGGGCATGTGGACGCGCTTCTCGTTGACGTGGATCGTCGTGGGCTTCGGCTTGGGACCGTGCCCGCGACTGTCGTCGGTAGCGATGTGGCTCGAGGGTTGATCGGTCTGGGACATGGGGTTCCTCCAAAGAGAGTTCAACAACTTCACTGAAGTATAGCGCGACCAGTAACGGAAGAGGGCCCCGCTTTCGCGGGGCCCTCGATCAGGCGGTTACCGGCTCGACCTTTTTCGCCGTAGGTGGTGGCGCTAGGTTCCCGGCGTCTGCCGGTGTCGGAACCCTGTATTTGCCGCGCTTGCCGCGTTTCGCGGTGGGATCGTCTTGACGGGCGATCGCGCCGGCCTCCGCCAATGCATTGAGCCGAGCGTGGACGGCGGGCAGCTTCATGGATAGGCGCTCGGCAAGCTCCGGTGCCGTGAACTCTCGTAGCTCCTGGGCTTCACGCAGCGTTTCGTTGAGGTGGGCCGAGCCTCCAAGGAGGCTGATCTGATCCTGTTCGAGCGCTGCGAGCGTCATCTTGTGCTTGGCGAGAAGGATCTCGATGCTCTCCTTCACGTCTTCGTTGAAGCCGGTCACCACGAGCAGCTTTCCGCCGTCGAAGAGCATGGCGCGAAGCTGGCGAATGACCTCATCCAAGAACGGCAGAGAGGCCACGTCGACGCCCCAGAAGCTCAGCAACAGGCCGTCGGCTTCCGCTAGCCGCTCAGCAGCCGCGCGGCCCGCATCACGTCCTTTGGGACGTGTAGCCAGAACTCGTCCGTCTCGGACGAGGTCGTATCGTGCGACGTTCAGTGACATAGTTGAACCATACTTAGCGCAGAATCCTGAGAGGGGGATCTTTCTAGACGAGTGTCTGACAGAAGGTGTTCCCTGGCCTGGTGCCTTCTACCGATGGATCTCGACTCCGGCAATGAAGCCCGGGACGGCCGCGAAGGTGCTGAACCGCCACGCTCGATGTGTTCGGTGGTGGGCCCGGCCGGCTCCGAAGGCGAGGCGGACTGAGAGGTCCATCCCGTTGCGGCGCAGAGCTACGAGCGACTGGATGCCGCCAAGCGTCTCGCGACTGCGCGAGACCGCGTCGCGCAGCGCGGCCTGGCCGTCGGCAGGGGCGTCTGATCCCAGATCGCACACCACGAGTTGCAGATCGTTTGACTGCGGCTCAAGCGCAGCGCAAATCACCGGACCCACAGGCGCGTTCTCGTCGCCGTACTTTCGGGCGTTGTCGATGAACGCTGCCGCGGCTTCCTGAAGTAGGCGCCGTGCGTGATCGCCGAACCCCAGCGCACCCGCTGCAGCGGGCAGCGCCACGTCGGTCAGGAGGACGGTCGTTTCATCGTCGGCGATCGGCGTTGCCGGGAGCACGATGTCGCGTCCCCGTGTGGGGGTCGGACGGTTTCCTGCCCAGGAGGAGCGGGGCGGAAGGAACTCGCCGAGAAGGTCGTAAAGAGCCGCCCAACATAGAGAGGCCTCCGGCTCGGCGACGACGATGCTGTTCCCGGGGTCCCGCGCGAGATGAACCTCGATCCCGGTGCGGAGCACCGCTCCGGCATACGCGTCGACGGTTGTCACATGGCCGGCATCGAGCACGAGCCGCGGGTGAGACGCGGGCTCGATCAGAGACGCGAGCGCGGCTCGGGCTCGCTGACCGTTAAAGGCGCGCGGGAGCGACCGGGTTTCTTCCTCTTGGTCCTGGTCCTTGGGATCCATCCGGTTGCACGGCCTCCGCCGAGATGCCGTCTGTGGCGTATGCGAGAGTCGTAAGTCTCTCGGGCCGGGTGCCTCTCCGGGGCGCCCCAACATACGGCTCAATTCTGGTAACCAGTGATAGTCGCACCCGGCGCGGACGACCTCGTGTGCAGAGCGCCATGCTCGCACTTCCGAAGGTGCAGGCCCATGCCAGGAGGCCTCCTGCAAACGCGCTGCATGGGTCCTAGCCCGCGGCGCTGAACCCGGCGCTTCGCTCGTTGGCGCTGAGCAACGGCCCCGTCGCGAATGCCCGCTCCATCATCTGCCGCTCCTCCGAGCGCGGCGCGTAGTCGGCGTAGATCAGCGTCGTCTTGTAGTCCCGGTGTCCCATCCACTCCTGGAGCGTCCGGAGCGGCACCCCTGACGCCGCGGCCTGGGTCCCGAACGTGTGCCGCAGGTCGTGGAAGCGCACCGGCCGAACGCCGGCGGCCGCGAGGGTGGCCTTGAACCGCTTGCGCAGCTTCGACGCGTCGAGGACCGACCCCAGCTCCGGATGGCCGAAGACGAGGTCGTCGTCGGCCTGATGCGGCGACGACGTGAACAGCCGGTCCAGCGCCCCGGCCGTCCGGCTGATCATCGGCACTGCGCGACTCGACCGACGCGACTTGGGCGTGCCCCAGTGGCCTCGTGTGTAGTTGCGGCGGACTCGGATGACACCCGCGGTCCAGTCGACGTCGCGCCAACGCAAGGCCACCAACTCGCCCTGTCGCAGGCCGCACGTCGCTGCCACGAGGAACAGCGGGTAGTCGACCCGGCCGAACTCGGGGTCGTCGACGGCGCGTAGGAGGGCTTCGAGCTCCTCGTGGGTCAGGAACCGGATGTCGGGGTCGCTGTCGGGCGAACGCGGTCGGTCGACGGCGGCCACCGGGTTGGCGTTGGTCCAGCCCTTCTTCATGGCGTAGCGGAAGACGCCGTGCAGGAAGGTGAGCTGCTTGCCGACCGTCTTGCTCGCCAGGCCCTCGCGCTGCTTGGCGATGAGGTAGTCGGCGACCAGCTGGGTGTCGATGCGCTGCAGCGACCGTCCCCCGAAGAACGGGACGAGGTGCTTGCGCAACATGATGGTGTAGTCCTGGAGCGTGGTCGGCCGGCGGTTCATCACCTGGTCGAGGTGGACGAGGTAGCGCTCGCCGGCGGTCTGCAGGTCGACGCGCTCGCCGACCGGGACGACGCGGACCTCGGCGTCGATGAGCTTCTGCAGCGCTCGCTCGGCGCCG
>JAOPZG010000148.1 GCA_025964215.1 Conexibacter sp. | reverse complement strand
GGCACGAGCGTCCTGACCCCCACCCTGCGCTACCACCCGTCGATCGTGGCACAGGCGTTCGCGACGCTCGCGAGAATCGCGCGCGGGCCGGTGTTCCTCGGGATCGGGACCGGCGAGGCGATGAACGAGACGCCGGCGACCGGCGCGGAGTTCCCGGGCCGCAAGGAGCGGCGGATGCGGATGGCCGAGGCGATCGACCTGATCCGCCGGCTGTGGCGCGAGGAGCGCGTCGACTTCGAGGGCGAGTACTACACCACCTCGCAGGCGACGATCTACGACCGCCCGGCCGAGGAGGTCCCGATCTACGTCGCGGCGTCCGGCCCGCTCGCGGCCAAGCTCGCCGGTCGCGTCGGCGACGGCTTCATCTGCACGAGCGGCAAGGACCCGCAGCTGTACCTGGACCTGCTCGCGAAGGTCCAGGAGGGCGCGGAGGCCGCGGGTCGCGACCACGCCGGGATCCGCCGGATGATCGAGATCAAGGTCTCCTACGACCGCGACAAGCAGAAGGCCTATGACAACACCCACTTCTGGGCGCCGCTCGCGCTGACGCCGGAGCAGAAGGAGGGGATCGAGGACCCGATCGAGATGGAGCGCGTCGCCGACGAGCACCTCGACCAGGCGCACACCCGCTTCATCGTCTCCGACGACCCCGAGGAGGTCGTCGAGAAGATCGGCGTCTACCTCGACCTCGGCTTCGACGACCTGCTGCTGCACGGCCCCGGGCCGGACCAGTCGCGCTTCATCGACCAGTTCGCCGAGGACGTGCTGCCGAAGCTGCGCGAGCGCGCGGGGTAGCCGGCGCGCTCAGTGCCAGTGCCAGTGGCGCACGAGCTGCTGCAGGTAGGCGGTCCCGCCGTCCTGCAGGAGCGTGTCGACCTCCATCTCGATCGAGTACACGCGGCCGTGGTGGCGGGCGACGAGGTTCGTCTGGATCACGTCGGCCTGGGCGTTGAGGATGTACTCGGAGACCATCGACGCCCCCGGCTCGCCGTCGAGGCTGGTCCCCCGCGGCGGGATCCGGGTCTGGACCTGCGCGGCGCCCTGCGGCGCGGTGGCGACGATCTGGAGCAGACGCTCCGGCGAGGACGGGAGCGCCTTCACCCGCGCGCGCTTCGCGAGCGCCTTCTCGGAGATCACCGAGACCGCGAGCGTCATCAGCTTGACCGTGGTCTTCGGCGCGTAGCCGCGCAGCTCGTACCAGCTCTGGTTCCGGGACTTCTGCACCCGCCAGTGGTCCGGGAGGATCGTGGAGTACCCCGGCCCGCGGATCTTCCGGCTGGCCTGCGAGACGCTCGGCAGCGCCGCGCAGACGAGCACCGCGAGCAGGAGCGAGGACGCCAGGATCCTGCGTCGCTGGAGGCCGCTCATCGGTGTCCACCGCATCATGGGGTGGAACATCGCAGCTTCCAACGGGCCAATGGAACAGGCCCGTGACAGTCCGGCAGGCCCAGTCCTGCCGGTGCGTCAGGTGTCTGTCGCTCAGGGCTCGGCGTCGACCTTGGTCGACGTCGCGAGCGCCGAGGCGCCGCCGCCGCCGAGCACGCGGCGGGTGAAGCCGGGGAGCAGGATGCGGGCGGCCGCGGCGAGCGCGTAGGGGCGCGGGGCGTAGCGCTCGGCCTTGCCGCCGGGGCCGGCCTGGAGGATCGCCTCGGCGACCTTCTCGGGCGTGGAGACCATCCAGCGGGTCGTGGCCTTCTCGACCAGCTCGGCCTGCGGGAAGCCCTCGGTGGCGACGAAGCCGGGGTTGACGAGGCCGACGTGGACGCCGTTCGGGCGCTCCTCGAGGTGCAGCGAGTCGGTCCAGCCGATGAACGCGAACTTCGAGGCGCTGTAGCCGCCGGAGCCGGCGCGCGCGACGCGCCCCGCGGTGCTCGCCACGTTGACGATCGCGCTCGGCGCGCTCTCGCGCAGCAGCGGCAGCAGCGCCTCGGTCAGCGCCGCCTGGGCGAAGAGGTTGAGCTCGAGCGTGCGGCGCAGGTTGGCGGTGCCGACGTCGGCGAACGCCCCGCGCCAGCCCGCGCCCGCGTTGTTGACCAGGAGGTCGAGGCGGCCGTGGCGCTCGCGCACCGCGGCGTCGATGCGCTCGCCGGCGCCAGGGTCGGTCAGGTCCTCGGCCAGGACGAGGACGTCGCCGCCGAGCTCCGCTGCCAGCGCCTCCAGGCGGTCGGCGCGGCGGGCGACGAGGACGAGCCGCGCGCCGGGCTCGCGCGCGAGACGTCGTGCCGTCGCCTCGCCGATGCCGCTCGACGCGCCGGTGATGAGGGCGATCATCCGCGCATCCTATTGGCCTACGGGTGCCCGGCGGTCGACGTGACCGCGTTGCGATTCCGACCGGTGGTCCGTGGAGAACGCGGCCGGCGGAGAGGACCATGGGGCCATGCTCCCCACGCGCACCGACGCCGTCCTGCTGACCGGGGTCACGGGCTTCGTCGGAACCGCCGTCATGCTCCGGATCCTGGAGCGCTCAGAGCGTCCCGTCGTCGCGCTCGTGCGCGCGTCCGACACAGAGGATGCGACCGCCCGCGTCCGCGCCGCGCTCGCCGAGGTCGCCGCGCCCGGGTTGGTCGACGCCTACATGACGCGCTGCACGGCGGTCCCGGCCGACCTGCTGGCCGACAACCTCGGCCTGCGCCACTTCGACCGCGAGGAGCTCGCGCGCCGCTGCGACGAGATCATCCACTGCGCCGCGTCGGTGAGCTTCGACCTCCCGCTCGACGCGGCGCGCGCGGTCAACACGGCGGGCGCGG
>JAOPZG010000146.1 GCA_025964215.1 Conexibacter sp. | reverse complement strand
TTGGGCGCCGCGGCGGCGGCCGCCGCGCTGACCTTCTCGCGCAGCGCGCCGACGAACTGCTCGAGCGGCTCGCCGAACGCGGGCTTGGCGACGAGGTCGAACGCGCCCTCGGCCAGCGCGTCGACCGCGCGGGCGCCGTGCGCCGGGGAGAACGCCGAGACGACCACGACCGGGAGCGACGAGCGCTCGCCGCGCAGCGCGCGCAGCACGCCGATCCCGTCCATGCCGGGCATGGCGAGGTCGAGCGTCATCGCGTCGGGGCGCAGCGCGCGGTAGAGCGCGAGCGCCTCGTCCCCGTCGGCGGCCTCGCCGACCACGTCGAAGCCCGCGTCGCGCAGCGCCTGCGCGAGCAGGCGGCGCATGAAGGTGGAGTCGTCGGCGACGAGGATCCGGGACGGCTTGGGGGTGCGGGCTGCGGCGAGCACGGGGAGGGAGGGCGGAGGGACCTGAGGACCTGGTGGCTAGGCGGCGGCGCGCAGCTCGTCGGCGGCCGCGGGGGCCTCGGCGGCGTCGAGCGCGCCGATGATCCCCTCGGGGTCGAGCAGGACCACGAGGCGGTCGCCGATCTTGGCGATGCCGTCGATGCCGCGGCCGCCGGCGGTCGGCGCCTCGTCGAGCTGCTCGGCGTCGATCGTGATGACCTCCTCGACGTCGTCGACGATCACGCCGGCCATGTCCTCGGAGGTCTCGACGATCACGATCTTGGCCTCGGCGACGGCGGCGTGCTCGACGCCGAGCCGCGTGGCGAGGTCGTAGACCGGCAGGATCTTGCCGCGGAGCGAGATGACGCCACGCACGCTGGGGTCCGACGACGCCACCGAGCGGGGCTCGGTGTAGCGGATGATCTCGTGGACCTGCGTGATCGGCAGCGCGTACTCCTCCTCGCCGAGGGAGAAGACCACGAGCTGGCGCGAGAGGGTCTCTTCAGGCATGCGTGCTCCAAGGTGGGAAAACGGTCTTCCCCGGTGATCGACCGGGCCCAGGGGCCCTTGAGAGCCGATCTAGCGGGCGAGGCGCAGCGCCTGCGCGAGGATGTCCACGCGCCAGGCGCGGATCTTCCCGATGACCTCGTCGACCGACTCGCAGACGGCGATCCGCTGCCCCGTCGTCAACGTGACGTGGCAGTCCGGCGTGGCGTCGACGCGCTCGATGAGATCGCAGTTGAGCTGGAACGGATCGCGGTCGTGCGAGAGCTTGTGGAGCTCGATCATGGTGGTGCTCCTGCGAAGGGGACAGAAGGAGAAGGGGAAGAGGACCCGCGCACCCCACGTCGCGCCCGCCCGCGCGAACGCCCTCCGCGTTCGCGCGGGCGGCCACGCCGCGAGGTGGTGGGTCCTCTTCCGCCGGGCCTAGCGCTTGAGGCTGACCAGGTCCTGGAGCATCTCGTCGGCCGTGGTGATGACCTTCGAGTTGGCCTGGAAGCCGCGCTGGGCGACGATCATGTTGGTGAACTCGGAGGCGAGGTCGACGTTCGACATCTCCAGCGTGCCGCCGATCGTCTGCCCGAACGTCGTGCCGTCCGGCGTGCCGACCTGCTCGGGGCCCGCGGACGGGTGCGCCGCCCAGCGGTTGCCCGAGAGGCGCAGCAGGCCCTCGTCGTTCGGGAACTTGGCGAGGCTGATCGTGCCGGCGTTGGTGCGCTGGCCGCCGCCGCTCGGGAGGTAGCTGACGTCGCCGTTGGTGCCGACCGCGACGCTCGAGGCGCCGTCCGGGATCTGGATGTAGGCGTCGGAGGCCGGCGTCGTGGTCGTGTCGCGGCCCATGACGTAGTAGCCCTCGGGCGTGGTCAGGTAGCCCTGGTCGTTCTGGATGAAGTTGCCCGCGCGGGTGTAGTTCATCTCGGTCGGCATCGTGGCCGGCGTCGTCGACGGGTCGCCGATGCCGACGCGGAAGAAGCCATCGCCCTGGATCGCGACGTCGAGCGGCTTGCCGGTCGGCTGCATCGAGCCGTCGCCCATGACGGCGTCGATCGAGCCGAGCTGCACGCCGAGGCCGACCTGCGCCGAGTTCGTGCCGCCCGTGTTGGGGCCCTCGGCGGAGCCGCCGTAGAGCGTCTGCTGCAGCTGGTCCTTGAACGTCACGCGCGAGGCCTTGTAGCCCACGGTGTTGACGTTCGCCAGGTTGTTCGACACCACGTCCAGCATCGTCTGGTGGGTGCGCAGGCCGGAGATGGCCGAGTACATGCCGCGGATCATTGTGGAGGCTCCTGTGGGTCCTCCGGCTTCCCCAATGGGGTCCAGCCGGGTGTGGTTGGCGTTCTTGCCGATCCGTCTCGCCTAGGCGATGACGGCGCTGTCGATGTTCGTGAACACGTGGTCCTTCATCTGGTCCTTGCCGACGGCCGTGACGACCGTGCGGTTGGCGACCGAGACCACGAATGCCGTGTCGTCCACGAGGACCACCGCGTCGCGGGCACCCTTGCCCGCGGCACGATCGACCCCGTCCTGGAGACGCTGCATCACCGTCGGGTCGACGGGGAGGTTGCGGCGCTCCAGGCGCTGGACGGCGTGCTTGCTGAACGTGACGGGCGTCGTGCCCGCCGTATCCCTAAGGACGTCCGCGAAGGCCGGTCCTTGAGGCGTCTGGACGGATGGCCTGACGGGCTGCGCCCGCACGCCGACCTGCCCAGGCGCGGAGACGCCAGGCGGGACCAACGCGGGGTTGAACGTGCTGCTCATGGCACTACGCGACGTTGTTGATGATGTCGGGATCGATCCCGGCCGTGCCGGCCACGGTCAGCGAGGGGCCGGCGGTCGAGGAGAGCTGGACGCTCTCGACCTTGCCGCTCACGGGCAGGCCCTCGGCGCCGGGGTAGGTGACGGTCTTGCCGATCAGCTGCGTGGCGTCGCTGTCCTTCTGCCGCGACAGCGCCGCGGTCGTGGAGGCGGCCATGTTGGTCAGCTGCTCGACGGTCGTCATCTGCGAGATCGTCTGGAAGTACTGGTTGGGGTCCTGGCCCGAGGTCGGGTCCTGGTTCGCCATCTGGGCGGTGAGCATCTTCAGGAACCCGTCCTTGTCCAGCGACGAGCTGCTCGTCTTGTCGGCCATGTTGTAGGCCGGGTTGGTGTAGGTGCTGCCGATGCTGTCGGTGCTCGACATGAGGATCCGTCCTCTCGTGGTTGCTGCGGTTCAGGCCCGGATGTCGACGAGCGCGTGCGCGGAGGTCGGCGGGGCGATGGTGAGGGTCAAGTCGTCCTCGGGGGCGACGTCGTCGTCGGCTCCGAGCTGGTGGGAGGACGCTGCGCCGCGACGGCCGGAGCTGGCCTCGCGCGCGTCGCCCTGGTTGCCGAAGCCCTGCTGGCCGGCGCCGAGCTAGAGGTCGAGGCTGTGCAGCTGCACGCCCTTGTCCTCGAGCGAGCGGCGCAGCTCGTTGCCCGCCTGCTGGAGGGCGTCGTGGCCGACCTGGTCGTGGGCGGAGATCGTCGCCACGAGGCCGTCGCGCGTCGTGCGCAGGTGGACGTCGACCTGTCCGAGCTCCGCGGGGCGGAGCTGGAGCGTCGCCCGCGCGTTGCCGGCGCGGGTCGTCGCGATCCGGA
>JAOPZG010000143.1 GCA_025964215.1 Conexibacter sp. | reverse complement strand
TCTTCCAGTTGCCCGCGATCAGCGGCGTCCTGCTCATGACAGCACCTCCACGCCCGGAAGCGTCTTGCCTTCGATCAGCTCGAGCGAGGCGCCGCCACCGGTGGAGAGGTGGGTCACCTGGTCCTCGAGCCCGAACTGGCGCAGCGCGGCCGCGCTGTCGCCGCCGCCGACGACCGTCGTGCCCGGCGCCGCCGCGACCGCCTCGGCCACCGCGCGCGTGCCGGCCGCGAACGGCTCCAGCTCGAACGCGCCCATGGGCCCGTTCCAGAACACGGTGCCCGCGTCCTTGATGACCTCCGCGTAGGCCGCGGCGGTGCGCGGCCCGACGTCGAGGCCCATCAGGCCCTCGGGGATGTCGACGCCGTCGACCGCGGTGACCGGCGTGGCGGCGTCGAACGCCTCGCCGCAGACCTGGTCCACCGGCAGCTTGACCTTCTCGCCCCCGCGCTCGAGCACGCGCTCGGCGGGCGCGACGCCCTCCTGCTCGCAGAGCGAGGCGCCGACGCTGTGGCCCTGGGCCTTGAAGAACGGGAAGCACATCGCGCCGCCGACGAGGATCGTGTCGGCCGTGTCGAGGAACGCCTCGAGGACGCCGAGCTTGTCGGTGACCTTCGCGCCGCCGACGATCGCCACGAGCGGGCGCTGCGGGTCGGCGAGGATCCCCTGGAGCGTCTCGACCTCGCGCTGGAGCAGGAGCCCGGCGGCGCTCGGCAGGAGCTTGGCGATCGCGTGCGTCGAGGCGTGCGCGCGGTGCGCGGCGCCGAAGGCGTCGTTCACGTAGGCGTCGGCCAGCGCGGCGTAGCGCGCGGCGAGCGCCGGGTCGTCCTTGGTCTCGCCCGGCTCGAAGCGGACGTTCTCGAGCATCACGACGTCGTCGTCGGGGACCTGGTCGAGGTCGGTCGCGAGCGTGACGTCGGCGCCGAGCAGCTGCGTCAGCCGCGCCGCGACGGGCGCGAGCGAGTAGTCCAGGTCGCGCCCCTTCGGCCGCCCGAGGTGGGCGGCCAGGAGAAGCCGCGCGCCGCGGCGGCGCAGCTCCTCCAGGGTCGGCAGCGCGGCGCGGATGCGGGCGTCGTCGCCGATCACACCGGGGTGGGTGGGATCGAATGGGACGTTGAAGTCGACGCGGACGAAGACCCGCTTGCCGTCGAGGTCGCCGAGGTCGTCGAGCGTTCTCAAAGGACCTTCTGCGCGAGGTCGACGAGCCGGTTCGAGTAGCCCCACTCGTTGTCGTACCAGGACACCACCTTCACCAGCGTTCCCGCCATGACCGCGGTCAACCCGCCGTCCACGATCGAGGAGAACGGGTTGGTGACGATGTCCGAGGAGACGATCGGGTCCGTCGTGTACTGGAGGATCCCGGCGAGGTCGCCGGTGTCCGCCTTGCCCGCGAAGAGCTCGTTGATCTCGTCGACCGACGTGGCGCGCTTGGCGACGAACGTGAGGTCGACCATCGAGCCCGTCGGGATCGGCGCGCGCACGGCGAAGCCGTGGAGCTTGCCGTTGAGCTCGGGCAGCACGAGGCCGACGGCCTTGGCGGCGCCGGTCGAGGTCGGCACGAGGTTGACGGCGGCGGCGCGGGCGCGGCGCAGGTCCTTGTGCGGCGCGTCCTGGAGGTTCTGATCCGCCGTGTAGGCGTGGATCGTCGTCATCAGGCCGTGCTCGATGCCGATCGCGTCGTTGACGACCTTGGCGAACGGCGCGAGGCAGTTCGTCGTGCACGACGCGTTGGAGATGACGTGGTGCGCGTCCTTGTCGTACTGGTCGAAGTTGACGCCCAGGACGACCGTGACGTCCTCGTCGCTGGCCGGCGCCGAGATGATGACCTTCTTCGCGCCCGCGTCGAGGTGCTTGGCGGCGTCGGCGCGCTTGGTGAAGAAGCCGGTGGACTCGATGACCACGTCGACCCCGAGGTCGCCCCACGGCAGCGCAGCGGGATCGCGCTCGGCGAGGACCTTCAGGAGCTTGCCGTCGACCAGGATGCCCTCGTCGGCGACCTCGACCGTGCCGGGGTACGGGCCCAGGATCGAGTCGTACTTCAAGAGGTGCGCGAGCGTCTTGGAGTCGGTGAGGTCGTTGACCGCGACCCACTCGATGTCGGCGCCCTGAGCTTGGGCTGCGCGGAAGAGGTTGCGGCCGATGCGGCCGAAGCCGTTGATGCCGACGCGTACGGGCATGGTGGGTGTCAGTCCTTCCTGAGGGGGAGGCGATCTGGGAGACGCCGGACCCTATCGATCCGGTTGCGGTCAGTGCCCGCCCGCGACGAGCTCGACGCGGAGGCCATCGGGGTCCAGCACGTACGCCGCGTAGTACCGCGGGCCGTACAGGGGCCGCAATGCCGTAGGGCCGTCATCCAGCCCACCTGCATCGAGCGCCGCCGCGTAGGCGGCGTCCACCGCGACCCGTCCCGTCGCCTGGATCGCGCAGTGGCCGTAGGCCGGCGCGGGCGTGCGGCCGCGGGCGACGATCCAGAACCGCGGCTCGTGCGAGCCGTAGGCGATCGACGCCTCGGACTCGTGGATCCGCCGGATCCCGAGCCGGGAGAAGAGCGCGTCGTAGAAGCGCGCGGAGCGTGCGAGGTCGGAGACCTCGAAGCCGACATGATCGATCATGGACGGCGCGGGAGCCTAGACGACCGTTACGGCTTGCGGCCGATGTCGCGGTGCTCGATCTCCACCACGACGTCGTCGCGGTCGCCGAAGTGGCGGCCGAGGTGCTCGGTGATCGCGACGGAGCGGTGGCGGCCGCCGGTGCAGCCGATCGCGACGCTGAGGTGGGCCTTGCCCTCCTCCTCGTACTGCGGCACGAGGAAGTCGAGCAGCGGCTCGAGCAGCGCGTAGAAGTCGGCGAGCTTGCCCTCGCGCCCGACGTACGCGACGACGTCCGGGTCGAGGCCGGTCTTCGGCCGCAGCTCCGGGACGTAGTGCGGGTTCGGCAGGAAGCGCACGTCGAAGACGAGGTCGGCGTCGCGCGGCGGGCCGTGCTTGAAGCCGAAGGACTGGATCGTCAGCGCGAGCCGACCGCGGCGGTGGCGCGGCAGCAGCTCGTCGGCGATCCGGCGCCGCAGGTGCGAGGCCTTCAGCCCGGAGGAGTCGATGACGAAGTCGGAGCGGTCGCGGATCGGCCCGAGCATCGCGCGCTCCGCGGCGATCCCGGAGGCGATCGAGGACTCGGGCGCCAGCGGGTGGCGGCGGCGCGTCTCCTTGTAGCGGTCCATCAGCGTGAGGTCGTCGGCGTCCAGGAACAGGACGCGCGCGGGCAGCTCGCGCTGGTGGAGCTCGTCGAGCACGCCCTCCAGCGGCTCGAAGAACTCGCCGCCGCGGACGTCGGAGACGACCGCCGCGCGCTCGACCTTCGAGCCCTCGTGCGTGAAGAGCTCCACGAGCGAGCGGATCATCTCCGGCGGCAGGTTGTCCACGCAGAAGTAGCCGGCGTCCTCGAAGACCGCCATGGCGGTGGACTTGCCCGCGCCCGAGAAGCCGGAGATGACGACGAGGTCCTGGAGGTGGGACTCGGTGCTCGCCGGCGTCGGCGTGCTGCTCACGGCCATGACGACATGATGACGCGCCCGCCGGACCGTCCAGGTTAGGGTCCGTGCCAAGTGACCCATCGCCTGGCTCCCGGGGTGCAGGAGACGCCCCGCCGGTTCGTGCCGCGGTTCCACTGGGAGCTGCTCGTCTGCGGCCTCGCGGGGCACGAGCTCGTCGGCCTCGACGCGCGCACGCTGCGCCCCGAGGACGCGATCGTCGCCCGCGAGGTCGACGGGATCCGCTGGCACCGCTGCCTGCGCTGCGACTCGTGGCTGCCGGTCCCGGCGAGCGCCGTCGGGGGCGAGCCGTCGCGGGACGCGATCCCACCGCGCGAGGAGATCGTCCTCCCGCTGCGCGGCAAGCCGCTGCGCGACAAGATCGTCCTGCGCCTGATCGCGATCAACCGCGCGCTGCACTTCCTCGGCCTCGGCCTGCTCGGGATCGCGATCCTGCTCTTCAGCGCCAACCGCGCCGACCTCCGCGACGTCGTCCTGCGCGTGATCGCCGACGTCACCGGCGAGGCCTCCAGCGGCGGCGCGGCCAGCCACCACGGCCTCACGCACCGCATCGACGAGCTCTTCACGCTGCGCTCGAGCCGCCTGCACCTCTTCGCCGCGATCGCGCTGCTCTACGCCGCGATCGAGGGGATCGAGGCCGTCGGGCTGTGGTACGCCAAGCGCTGGGCCGAGTACCTCACACTGCTCGTCACCGCCTCGCTGCTGCCCGTCGAGGTCTACGAGCTGAGCGAGCACGCGACGCCGTTCAAGGTCCTGGCCTTCCTCGTGAACGTCGCGGTCGTCGCCTACCTGCTGTACGCCAAGCGCCTCTTCGGCCTGCGCGGCGGCGCGGCCGCCGACGAGGCGCTCGCCGAGCAGGACGTCGGCTGGCCGGCGCTCGAGGCCGGCGCCCCGCGGGCCGCCTAGAAGGCGCCGAGCAGCGGCGGCGCGACCTGCTTCTTGCGGCTCATCACGCCGGGCAGGTCGAGGATCCCGTCGCGCGCGTCCTTGCCGAACGCGCGCTCGGCGGCCGCGACGTCCCCGGCGAGCAGCAGCTGCGTGTGCTTCTCGAGGATGTCGGTGATCATCAGCGCCGAGAGCACGTGGCCGTTGCGGTCGTGCTGGCTCTGGAGCGCCTGGCGCAGCTCGCCGAGGCGGCCGGCGAGGATCGTCCCCGCCGTCTCGATCTGGGCGATGCTCATCGGGCCCTCGGCCGTCTCGTACTCCTTGGAGTCGCGGCCGAGCAGTGCCTCGACGGAGGCGTCGGCGGCGTCGGAGCCGGACTCGAACATCTCGCGGCCGAAGGCCAGCGGCTCGACGCCGAGGAACTCGGCGAGGAACTCGACGGCCACGTGGTCGCGGTCGGTCGTCGTCGGCGAGTTGAGGATCACGGTGTCGGAGAGGATCGCGCCGAGCAGGACGGTCGCGGTCGGCTGCGTCGGCTCGAGCTGCGCCTGGCGGAAGCGCTCGATGACGAGCGTCGAGGTCGAGCCGACGGGGTCGAAGGTCGCTCGCACGGGGACGCGCGTCTCGATCGAGCCGATGTGATGGTGGTCGAGGATCTCGACGATGTGCGCCTGCTCGATGCCGATCACCGACTGGCCCTGCTCGGCGTGGTCGACGAGCAGGACCTCGCGCGCGACCGGGTTGACGAGGTCCGAGCGCGTGACGAGGCCCACCGGGTGGCCGCGCTTGTCGACCGCGACGGCGGCGCGGTAGTGCACGTTCTTGATCTCCTCGGTGACGTCCTCGAGGAGGTCGTTGCCGCGGACGGTCAGCGGCTCGGCGTCCATCAGCGCGCTGCACGGGGCGGCCAGCGTCGTCATGCGGCCGCAGACGTAGCTGTCCAGCGGCGAGAGGACGACGGCGGTGCCGTGCTCGCGGGCGTACTTGAGGATGTCGTCGCTCGGCGCGACGCCGTTGGAGATCAGCATCAGCGCGACGCCGCGCTCGATCATCCGGCGCTGGGCGTCCTCGCGGTTGCCGATGATCACGGCGTCGCCGGGGCCGATGCCGCTCTCGGGGAAGTCGGTGGCCATCGCGAAGACCCAGACGCGGCCGGCGACCGCGACGTCGTCGCCGGAGACGTGCTCGCCGCTGACGGCGGCGGCGATCGCGCTCACGCGCGTGGGCGCGTCGACCAGCGTCGAGGCCTCGCGCGACTCGCGGATGTAGCGGCGGGCCAGCGCGCGCTCGGTCATGACGCCGACGAGCTTGCCGTCGTGGTCGACGATCGGGACCACGTCGAGCTTGTCCTGCGCCATCGTCAGGCCGACCTCGCGGACGGCGTCGTCGATGCCCGCGGCGTAGAAGTCCTGCTGCATCACGTCGCGCACGCGCAGCATCACGTGCGGGAGGAACTCGGGCTCGGCGGCGCCGGCGCGCTCCAGGACCCAGCGGGTCTGCGAGTTCAGGTCGCCGAGGCGGACCGGGACGTAGGTGTTGTCGGGGTCCAGGTGCCCGCGCAGCTCCGCGTACCCGATCGCGGCGGCGATCGAGTCGGTGTCGGGGTTGCGATGGCCTGTGACATGGATGAGCGGCACTCCCTCCATTGTGTCGTGGAAGGGGTCCGATGCGCGGTCCGGTCCCGCGTCCTAGCCGGACGGCGGGGCGAAGCCCTGGGGCACGCCGGACGCCGAGCCGCCGGCCGATCCGGTCCCGCTCGCCGCGCCCGTGGCGCCCGTCGCGGCGCCCCCGGTGGCCGCGCCGCCGAAGCCGCCGAACGCGCTGACGCCCTTGGCGGTCGCCGTGATGCTCGTCGCGGTCACCGTGCCGCTGGAGGCCTTGGCGCCCTGGACGACGACGGTGTCGCCGGGATGGACGTTCGCGGCGCTGCTGGAGGCGTTGCGCGTGACCTTGGAGCTGTCGTTGGTCTTGACCTTGACCGTGGTGCCGTCGCTGCTCGTGACGTAGAGGGTCGAGCCCTTGACGTTGGCGACGGTGCCGACCGTGCCGGCGGCGGCCGCGCCGGCGGTGCCGCCCGCGGTCCCGCCGGTCCG
>JAOPZG010000636.1 GCA_025964215.1 Conexibacter sp. | reverse complement strand
GTAGTACCCGTTGGCGACTCCGAGGACGTCCTTGGAGCGGATCAACGTCGTCTTGTCCCAGACGAACGGGATCGCGGGCGCGTCGCCCGTGATCATCTTGTCGATGTCGCCCCAGGCCTTCAGGCGCTCCTCGCCACCGAGGAGGATGGCCTTCTTCATCGCCGCGTCCACCTTCGGATCGCGGAGCTGCGCCATGTTGTTGTTGAGCCCGGACTTCGGGATCGTGTAGCCCGCGAACACCGGCTCCAGCATCGACTGGGGATCGGCGAAGTCCTTGAACCAGCCGGCGCCGCCACAGACGGCGACCTTCTTGGCGGGGACCTGGCACCAGTCGTTGTAGACGGCGTCCTGCGGGACGAGCCGCAGGCGGATCTTGAAGCCGAGCTTCTCGAGCTGGGCCTTCGCGACCTCGGACTGCGCCTTGTTGGGGTCGACGTTCGCCGACACCATCAGGAACTCCTGGCTGCCCGTGTACTTGCCCGACGGGAAGCCGGCCTTCTTCATGTAGGACGCGGCGAGGGCCGGGTCACCCGACTCGTTCTTGGTGCTCAAGAAGTCGAAGCCGGGGCCCTTGAAGCCGCCCGCCTCCGCGAAGCCCGGGAAGTCCGGGGGCAGGAAGTGGGTCGGCAGGTCCGCCGTGAACTTGCCGCCACGAGCCAGGCGCGCCGCGTTGCGGTCGAACCCGGCGAGGATGGCGCGCCGCACGTTGATGTTGTCGAACGGCTTGATGGTGGTGTTGATCGGGAAGTAGCGGTAGCCACCGGACGGGATCTGGGTGTACTGATCCTTGATCTTGGTGGCGACCTCCTTGATGATGTTCGCCGGCGGGTTCGCGTCGAACAGCATGTCGGAGCCCGCGAGGACCTGCTTGGACGCGACGTTCGCGTCGGAGGCGTTGGTCCGCATGACGACCTCGTCGAGGTACGCCGGGCGGTAGTCCGTCTTCGGGTCCCAGTTCGGGTTGCGAACCAGGTCGATGCTCTTGCCGGCCTTGTAGCCGGTCGTGTTGCCCTTGGCGTCGTTCTTGACCATGTACGGGCCGGTCGCGACGACGTGCGTGTTGTAGGTCGACGGGTTCTTGGCGTCGAACTTCTTCGCGTAGTCCTCGGGGACCGGCGCCGTGATCGGCATCACGAGCGCTGCCGCGACCGGCACGGCCGACGCGTCCTTCAGGTGGAAGACGATCGTCTGGTCGTCCGGCGTCTCGATGCCGGAGATCGGCTTCACGCCCGTGGTGGGCGAGGCCGGGGCGCCGACGATCGAGCTGAAGTAGTTGCCGTACTGGCCACCGACGTTGACCGAGAAGAAGCGCTCGAAGGCGTACTTGACGTCCTTGGAGGTGACGGCGCGGTTGACCGGCGGGGAGAACTTCACGCCCGTCTTGATCTTGACCGTGACGGTCTTCTTGTCCGCGGAGATGACGGGATCGCCCTCGGCGAGGTCCGCCACCGGCTTGGCCGAGTCCTGCGGCTTGAACGAGTACAGGGTGCGCTGGGTCGGGTAGACCACCATGTAGCCCTGCGTGTAGTACGTGTGGCCCGGGTCGAGGAAGTCGACGTCGGAGCCGGCCAGCATGGTGATCTTGCCGCCCTTCTTGCCGGGCGTGTCAGCAGCCTTCGTGTTGTCGGTGCCCGAGGCCTTCGCCGACGAGGTCGAGGACCCGGACGAGGAAGACGTGGACGAGCTGCTGCTGTCGTCGCCACCACAGGCGGCGACGAAGAGGGCGAGCACGGCGAACGTGCCGGCCAACAGGAATCGGAGACGGCTCCGATGCATGGGCGGACCTTTCTGCTTGTTCGGCCGACCGTCCTCAACGATCGACACGGATGGTGAACCGCGGCGCACGTGCACCTACTTGGACGTCCGCGGGTTGAGTGCGTCCTGCAAGCCGTCGCCGACGATGTTGAAGGCGAGGACCGTGATCAGGAGTGCAAGGCCTGGGAAGACCATGAACCACCAGGCGTCCTGGAAGACGGACGTGGCGTCGGAGATCATCGCGCCCCAGCTCGGCTTCGACGGGTCGATGCCGACCCCGAGGAACGAGAGCGAGGCCTCGTAGATGATGTTCTGCGGGATCAGGACGGTCCCGTAGACGATGATCGGCGCGACGAGGTTCGGGAGGATCTCCCGGAAGATGATGCGGCGGTCCGAGGCGCCGAGCGAGCGCGACGCCTCGACGAACTCCCGCTCGCGCATGGAGAGGACCTGGCCGCGCACGATGCGCGCCATGTAGGGCCAGGTCGTCAGCGTGATGACGAAGATGACGACGGGCAGGCCCGGCTGGATGACGCCGCCGAGGCAGCCGTCGGCGCAGGCCACGCCGAGGCCCACCGCCAGGACGAGGACCGGGAAGGCCAGGAAGAGGTCCATGATCCGGCTGAGGATCGTGTCGACCCGGCCGCGGAAGTAGCCGGTGATCAGCCCGGCGGTGACGCCGATGAGCACGATCAGCGCGGTGGAGATCAGCGCGGCCTCGAGCGAGACGCGCGAGCCGTAGATGACCCGGGAGAGCACGTCGCGGCCGCGCTCGTCGACGCCGAACGGGTGCGCGCCCGACGGGCCCGTCGGCGAGCCGAAGTCGTCGAGCAGGTTGTCGTTCTGGACGTTGGGGTTGGGCAGGCCGAAGACCTTCACGATCAGCGGCGCGAAGATCGCCACGATGATCATGAAGAGCACGATCGTCAGCGCGATCAGCGCGACCTTGTCGGTGCGCAGCCGGCGCCAGAAGAGCTCCAGGGGAGAGCGCGCGGCGATCTCGGCCGCCGACTCGTTCCCCAGGTCGATGGGCTCGCTCTCGAGGAGCGATTCAGAGGTACCGGTGCTCATGCCCCGGCCCCCGCCTGCATGGTCTCGCGCTGCTTGATGGGTCCCTCTCCCAGAAGCCGTTCGACGTTCGCATCCATGGACAGGTCCCGGCACCTCCTCATCGGGCGGAACCCCCAGCGAACGGCGCGCAGGCTACTCCTTCGAGGGGGGATATGTCAGGTGACTTGACCACACACAATCTGAGCTTCACGCAAGCTGTAGAGCCAAGCGACTCCATATTGGACAACTCGTCTCCACGATGGTGTGCCATTGCGGCACGGGCCGAAAGGGCGTCCCCGGCGGCTGGGCGCCAGGCCGCTAGATGCCCATCCGACGCGTGGTCCAACCCAATCACCGCAGACGGTCCGTGGGCAGGGGCGCGCGCGTCTGCGACGGTGGAGCGGCGATGCGCGAGCACGGGGGCGATGCGGCCCTCCTCGGGGAGCACGTACGGCGCCGGATGGACGTGATCGTCGACGACCTGATGGAGCGCCAGTGGCGCGAGGTCCCCGAGCTGTGGGTGACCGACGACCCGGCGTTCCGGGACGCGGTCGCCCGGTCGACGCGCGACAACGTCGAGCTGATGGTCGGCGCGCTGCGGCGGCCGATGGGGATGCCGTTCGCGCTCTCGCCCGGCGCGCGTCTGGAAGCTGACACCGCCGCGCGCTACGGCGCGCGGATCGACGCGCTGCTGCGGACCTACCGCCTGGGCCAGCAGGCGATGGTCGAGCACTTCCTCGACGTCATCGAAGGGGGCGACATGGAGGATCCGGCCATGGCCCTCGGGCAATTGCGCGCGGCGACGCGCACGGTGCATGCCTACATGGACGCCGTGATGCCGCTCGTCTGGCGCGAGTACGACGACGAGCGCGACCGGCTGCGCGCGCACCCGGACGTCGGGCGGCTGCGGCTCGTGCAGGCGGCGCTGGCCGGCGACGCGGCGGCGTCCCTGGGCTACGAGGTGGGCGGGACGCACGTCGCGGTGGTCGCGACGGCGCCGGATGCCGAGGGCGTCGTGAGCGCCGTCGGCGCCGCGCTCGGCGTCGCGG
>JAOPZG010000633.1 GCA_025964215.1 Conexibacter sp. | reverse complement strand
TAGGCGATCTCCTCCTCGCGGCCCATCTTCCAGTCGCGGACAGGGGCGATGATCTTCAGCTCGGGCGCGAGCGTGGCGACCGTGCCGTCGATGCGGACCTGGTCGTTGCCCTTGCCGGTGCAGCCGTGGGCGATCGTGTCGCAGCCGGTCTCGCGCGCGACCTGGACGGCGAGCTTCGCGATCAGCGGGCGGCCGAGCGCGGTGAAGAGCGGGTAGTTGAGGCCGTAGTTGGCATTGGCCTTGATCGCCGGGACGATGTACTCGTTGGCGAACTCGTCGCGCGCGTCGATCACGCGGGAGTCGATCGCGCCCAGGCGCAGCGCCTTCTCGCGGACGACGTCGTAGTCCTCGCCCGGCTGCCCCAGGTTGATGGTCAACGCGACGACCTCGGCGTTGTACTCGTCCTGGATCCACTTGAGCATGACGCTCGTGTCGAGGCCTCCCGAGTACAGGAGGCAGACGCGGCCGACCTGGTCGGGGCGGGCCAGGTAGGAGGCGGCGGGCTCGTGGGGCTGCAGCAGCTGATCGTCGGTCATCGGCTCTCTTGGGGGTCGAGGAGACGCGTGAGCCGGGCGAGGGCGTCGTCGAGCTCGGCGTCGGTGATGGTCAAGGGGGGGAAGCAGGCGCAGGGTGCTCGGACCGGTCGCGTTGAGCACGAGGCGCTCCTCGCGCAGCGCGCGGCCGACGAGCTCGGTGGCGGGCTCGGCGCGCGAGGGGTCGAGCTCGGCGGCGAGCATGAAGCCGCGGCCGCGGACCTCGATCACGGCGGGCAGCTCGGCCAGCACGTGGCGGATCCGCTCGCCGGCATCCCGCACGCGCGCGAGCAGCGCGGGGTCGCCGACGATGTCCAGGACCGCGAGCGCGGCCGAGCACGGGACGGGCCCGCCGGCGAAGGTCGAGCCGTGGTCGCCGGGCTCGAAGCCCTCGGCGAAGCGCTCGTTGGTGATGACGGCGCCGATCGGCAGGCCGCCGCCGAGCGCCTTGGCCACGGTCAGGAGATCGGGCACGACCCCGGAGTGCTCGTAGGCCCAGAGCGTTCCGGTGCGGCCGAGGCCGACCTGGACCTCGTCGAAGATCAGCGCCGCGCCGTGGCGGTCGCACGCCTCGCGGGCCGCGCGCAGGACGTCGTCCTCCAGGACGTACACCCCGCTCTCGCCCTGGATCGGCTCGAGGATCACCGCGGCGGTCTCGTCGCCGATCGCGGCGGTCAGCGCCTCGACGGTCGGCGCGACCGAGAAGAACCCGGGGACCAGCGGCGCGAACGGCGCCTGCTTGGCCTCCTGCGGCGTGGCGCTCAGAGATCCATACGTGCGGCCGTGGAAGCCGCGATGGACCGAGACGACGTCGCCGCCGCGCTTGGCCTTGCGCGCCATCTTCAGCGCGGCCTCGTTGGCCTCGGTGCCGGAGTTGGCGAAGTGGACGCGGCCGCCGAGCGACGAGGCCGCGAGGCGCAGCGCGAGCGCCGCGGCCGGCGCCGTGTGGAAGAGGTTGCCGACGTGGATCAGCCGCGCGGCCTGCTCGGTGATCGCCGCGACGACCGCCGGATGCGCGTGGCCGACCGAGTTGACCGCGAGGCCGGTCTGGAGGTCGAGGTACTCGACGCCCTCGACGTCCCACAGCCGCGCGCCCTCGCCACGGACGAACTGGATCGGCTGCCGCGCGTACGCGGGGACGAGCCCCGAGCCGTCGATCACGACGCAGCTCGAATCTTTGTGCCGATGCCGTCGTCGGTGAACAGCTCGAGCAGGATCGAGTGCGGGACCCGGCCGTCCACGATGTGCGCCGAGTGCACGCCGCTGTAGATCGCGTCCACGCACGCCTTCAGCTTGGGCCGCATACCGCCGTGGACGTCGTCGAGCGCCGCCTCGACCTCCTCGGTCGTGGCCTGCGAGATCCGCGACTGCTGGTCGGCCGGGTCGCGCAGCCAGCCGACGACGTCGGTGAGGAAGAGCACCTTGTAGGTCTTGAGCTTGCGCGCGATCGCGGCGGCCGCGTCGTCGGCGTTGATGTTGTAGGAGCGGCCCTCGGTGTCGGTCCCGACCGAGGCGATCACCGGGATGTAGTCGTCGGCGACGTGCAGCAGCACGTCCTCGTTGACGTTGACGATCCGGCCGACGTCGCCGATGTCCTCGCCGCCGGGCGCCGTCATCCGCTCGCACGTGAAGAGCTGCCCGTCGTCGCCGCTGAGCCCGATCGCCGGCTGCCCGTGGCGGTTGAGCCGCCCGACGATGTCCTTGTTGACCTTGCCGATCAGCACCATCTTGGCGATCTCGACGGTCTCCTCGGTCGAGACGCGCAGCCCGCCGATGAACTTCACGGGGATGTCGAGGCGCTTCATGTAGGACGTGATGTCCGGCCCGCCGCCGTGGACGACGATCGGGTTCATCCCCACGTACTTGAGCAGGACGACGTCGCGCGCGAAGCCCTCGCGCAGCGCCGGGTCCTCCATCGCCGCGCCGCCGTACTTGATGACGACCGTGCGCCCGTGGAACTCCCGGATGTAGGGCAGGGCCTCGAGCAGCGTGCTGACGTCGCGCACTAGGTGGTGTACTCCGCGTTGATGGTGATGTACTCGTGCCCGAGGTCGCTGAAGAAGACCTCGGTCTCGAAGCCGTCGCCCGGCAGGCCGATCGCGTACTCGACCTCGTCGCGGGCGACGCGGGCGGCGAGGGCCTCCTCGTCGTGGCCGATCGCGTTGCCGGCGACGCAGACCTGCACGCCCTCGATCGCGATGTCATAGGCCAACGGCGCGGTGTCGGGCAGGGCCATGCCGATCGCCTGCGCGATCCGGCCCCAGTTCGGGTCGCCGCCGTACAGCGCGGTCTTCACCAGCGGCGAGTTGGCGACGGCGCGCGCGGTGCGCTCGACGTTCGGCCCGTGGCCGCCGCGAACCGTCACGCGGCCGACGCGCCGGGCGCCCTCGCCGTCGCGGCAGATGTCGATGGCGAGCTGGCGCAGCAGCGCGTCGAGCGCCTGGCCGAAGCGGATCTCGCCGTCGGACTCCGGCTCGACCGCCACGCCGGAGGCGCCGCCGCAGAGCAGGATCGCGGTGTCGTTGGTGGAGAGCTGGCCGTCGACCGTGATGCGGTCGAACGAGCGCTTGACGCAGACGCCGAGCAGCAGCTCCGCGGTCTCGGCAGCGACGATCGCGTCGGTCTCCACGAAGCAGAGCATGGTGGCGAACGAGGGCTGGATCATGCCCGCGCCCTTGGACTGCGCGGCGAGCCGGACCGTCCCGCCCGGGAGGTCGACCTCGATCGTCCCGCGCTTCTCGAAGAGGTCGGTGGTCATGATCGACTGCTGGAAGTCGCCGATCCCCTCGGCGCTCAGCGCCTTGCCGGCCTCGAGCAGCCCGCGGACGACCTTGTGGCCGTCGAGCTGCACGCCGATGACGCCGGTTGAGCAGACCGCGACGCGATCCTCGGTGGTCCGCCCCATCATCGCGCCGGCGCCCTGCATCCGGGCGGCCTCGTCCATCCCGCGGCCGCCGGTGGCGGCGTTGGCGTTGCCGGAGTTCACGGCGATCGTCTTCAGCGCGTCGAGCCGCGCGCGGTCGCGCGTGACCAGGACCGGCGGCGCCGCGGTGCCCGAGCGCGTGAAGCGCGCGGCGCTCGTGGTCTCGTCGGAGTCGGAGACGAGCAGTCCTACATCCAGTCCGCCGGACGGCTTGATCCCCGCCGCCGCGCCGGCCGCGCGGAAGCCCGCGGGCAGCGGCGCGCCCGGGACCTCGCGCACGAAGTCCGGCACCTCGACCCAGCGGGAGCGGAAGAACGGCTCGGGCGGCGCGCCGCTCACAGGATCCCCTCCGTCTCGTCGCGGCCGAACATGAGGTTCAACGACTGCACGGCCTGCGACGACGTGCCCTTCCACAGGTTGTCGATCGCGCCGAAGGCGATGACCTTGCCCGTGCGCGGGTCGGTCTGGACGTTGATCGCGCAGATGTTGGTGTCGCGCACGTCGCGCACGCCGGGCGGGCGCGTGACGACGTCCACGAACGGCTCGGCCGCGTAGGCCTCCTCGTAGAGCGCGACGACGTCGCCGGCCTCGGCGTCGGTGGTCGTGACGTAGCAGGAGACCAGCTCGCCCTGGGCGAGCGGGACCAGGTGCGGGGTGAAGGTGACGGCGAGGTCCTGCGCGCCGA
>JAOPZG010000065.1 GCA_025964215.1 Conexibacter sp. | reverse complement strand
CAGAGGAGCCGACTGGCTCCATCGCGCACCTGTGCGAGATTGAGCGTGGCGGCGTGACCGAGGCCCGTGGCACGTCAGCCGTCAGCCGACGTGCCGTAGGGCAGGCTCACCCGGAACGTCGTGCAACCGGGCCGCGAGGTGACGCTCAGCGAGCCGCCGGGGTGGTCGGCGACGATGGCTCGGGCCGCCGAAAGGCCCAGGCCTGCGCCCCGCCCGACCGCCTTGGTGGTGAAGAACGGGTCGAAGATCCGATCGCTGATCGCGGGCGGGATGCCGGCGCCGTCGTCGGTGATCTCGACGACCGCTGTGTCGCCCTCCGCTCGCGTGCTGACGGCAATCGTCCCGCTGTCGCCCGCCGCGTCCACGGCGTTGTCGATGAGGTTGGTCCACACGAGGCTGAGGGCCGAGCCGCGACCGGTCAGTGCCGGGACGCCCTCGGCGTACTCCCGTCGGATGCGCAGGCGGCCGAGCCGATGGCCGGCCAGTGCGATTGCGCTGTCAAGGGCTTGCTCGAGGTCGATCGCGACAAGCGCGCCCCGGTCAAGGAAGGCGTAGGACTTGATGGCGTTCACGAGCTCGGACATGCTCCGTGCGGCCTCCGCGACCTCAGCGGACAGGCGGCGCGCAGCCAGTCCGGCCGCGACCCAGCGCAGCACCGGATCGGTCGCCGGGCCGGCGAGTTCGGCCATGCCCTCGACCCACGGCGGCTGCAGCCCGGCGGCCGCCAGGGGCTCGGCGATCGTCCACGCCTCCCCGACGCCGTGGTCCTCTAGGAGCCCGAGCAGGGCGTCCTCCGCGTCGGCCGCGCCAACCGCCCCGAGGGTGACGCCCGCGTCCGCCCGGGCCGTGGCCTGCGTGCGGCGGCCAGCGATCTCCCGCAGGACCGCCGGCGTCAGCTCCATGCCCAGGAGCCTCGTGAGCGCGTCATCGCCGACGCGCATGGTCTCGGTCAGGGCGGCGGCGGCACGCTGCGCCGCGGCCGAGGGGTTGTTGAGCCCGTGGGCCAATCCGGCGGCCAGTGTGCCCAGCGCGGCGAGGCGCGCCCGGTTGGCGTCGACCTGGGTCACACGCGCGTAGACCGGAGCGATGCGCCGCATGATCCGGTCGTGGACGCTGAGGTGCGAGTGCACGAGGTCGTGGAAGTCCGAGGCCGCGACGAGGGCGACCCGGCAATCGGCCACCGCCAGCGCCCGGACCGGGAGCTCCGTGCCCGTCAGCAGCGCGACGGCGCCCATCCACGTGGGGGGCTCGTGGCGTGCGACGGGCTCGATGCCGTTGTTGTCGACCCTGACCGTGTTGATGCCCCCGTCGAGCACAAGCAACAGCCCGGGCGGGTGCTCGCCCTGCTCGACGAGGATCTCGCCGGCGGCCGCCTCTCGGACCGTGGCCCGCTGCGCCCATTCGGCGAGCTCGGCCGCGCCGAGCCCCGCGAAGAGATCGATGGCGTCCAGCTCGGCAACGGTGATTGGGTCTGGTGACAAGACGGTGATCGGCGTGGCGGGACGCAGGCGAGGCAAGTGAGACGGGGTTGCTCAGTCGCTCAGTTCCTGCATCCGCCGAATGGTCTCCACGCGCTCCGCTTCGAAGTGCGTGAGCGCGTGCACGAGCTGTGGGTGCAGCGGCGCGCCAGCGCTCCGAAGCTCCGCGGCCAAATCCTGCAGCCGCTGGACCACGGCTCCGAGTCGCGCCGCACGCTGCTGTCGCCCACGTCGGGCACCAGTACCGCTGGACGTGTTCATCGCGTCACGCCCTCCGGCGGGGCGAGCTCGGCGAGCCGGGCACGTGTCCTGGTCCGCTCGGCTTCGAAGTCAGCGATCGCGGCTCGCAGCTGACGTGGGGAGCGTCCGAGATCCAGCTGGTGCCGCTCGGCCCGGGCGTGAAGGGCCCCGACGATGGTGGTGAGGCGCAGGAGGCGGTGCTCCAGACGATGGGACTCCAGTTGGGTGCCCAGCGTTCGACGCCTGTCGGGATGACCCTCGGAGAACGCCGTCATGCCGGTCACCGGGGCACCGCGTCGCCGACCAGGGCCAACGCCGGGCGTTGCGGGGCGCGGACGGAGGCGCTGGTCAGGGTCGTAAGGGCGGCCGCGAGTGCTCGCCCAGGGGTCTCGTCGCGAACGACGAGCCCTATCGGCGGCGCCGGGGCCCATCCCGTCAGAGGCCTCAGGACGACCCCCGGAATCGTCATCCGGTCGGCGACGCCCTGCGGCACGATGGCGACGCCGGCGCCTGCGGCGACCTCGAGGAGCAGCTGCTCGACCGTTGGCGCGTTGCTGTCGACGGGTGCGTGCACGATCTCGCGCTGGAGATACCCGCCGAGTATCGCGTCGTAGAAGGCGGGATCCACCACGCGCCGCATGAGCAGCAGCCGCTCACCGGCGAGCGCCTCGACGGTCAGGGGGTCTGCCGCCGAGCCGCTACCGGCCGGCGTTGCGGCGAGCGCCGCGTCGCGGCCGATCTCAAGCACTCGCAGGCCCGCGGTCGCGGCGGGCAGATGGACGATCGCTGCGTCGAGCCTGCCGGAGCGGACGTCGGCGAGCAGCGAGCGGGCATCGTCGGTCGCCAGCTCGACCCGGACGTCCGCTGATCGCGGCACACGGCGCAGGCCGGTGAGCATCTGATGGACCGGGAGCGGGATCCCCAGCGCGGTGAAGCCGACACGGAGCCGGAGACGGGACACGCTGCCGGCCGTGCGCGCAGCGTGCGCGGCGGCCTCGGAGTGGCGAAGGATGCGACGGGCGTCGTCGAGCAGGACGGCTCCCGCCTCGGTGAGCTTCACGCTGCGCGACGAGCGGTCGAGCAGCGTCACGCCGAGTTCGAACTCGAGCTTGCGCACCTGCTCGCTGAGCGCGGGCTGGGCCAGGTGGAGCTTCGCTGCTGCGCGGCGGAAGTGCAGTTCCTCGGCGACGGCGACGAAGTAGCGCAGATGACGGAGTTCCATGGGGTCAGATCACCGGGTGGTGGGCAGGTCGCGGACGGGCGGCTGGAACTCGTGCACGAGGTCCTCGAGGACGCGGTCGGGATCGCCGACGCCCTCGGCCTCCAGCAGCGCGGCCGTCTCGGGATCGGGATGCTCGACCTCGTCGGTCAGTGAAAGGAGCGATCGCAGGGCGAGCAGCGTCGCCGCGACGAGGATGGCCAGCGCCAGCACCAGGATCACCCAGGAGCTCCACGTCAGCGCGACGACCGCTGCGACGCAGATCGCGGCGAGTCCGGTGAAGACCGGGCCAAGCCGGGCGTCGATGATGTTGGCGACCCAGGGCGAGTGGACGCCATGCGTCGCGTGGGCCGGGTCGGCGCGGTCGACGGGCACTTCGACCTCGTCGCTACCGACGATGGCACGCAGCTCGTCGGTGAGCAGGCGGTTGGCCTCGGGGGAGAGGGAGGGGTCAGCGGAGCGGACCGAGCGACGCTCTGTCCGTGGGACGTCGGGCATGGGGAGATCCGTTGTCGCGGGGTGGGCGGGAGGGCTCCGTGTCGGCGGAGCCCTCCCCGGGCCGGGGCTGCGGCCTTCGGCTCAGGACGTGCTGAAGGCCTTGTGCAGGACGTCGGTGGCCTGGGCGATGGCGGCGCGGGTCGCCTTGGCCTCGCTCATGGCGTTGAGCAACATGAAGTCGTGGACCACGCCGTCGTAGCGCACGGTGGTGACCGGCACGCCGGCCATCCGCAGCTTGGCGGCATAGGCCTCGCCCTCGTCGCGCAGCACGTCGGCCTCGTCGACGAACACGAGCGTCGGCGGGAGGCCGGCGAGCTGTTCGATCGTGGCCTGGTTGGGTGAGGCGGTGATCTCCGAGCGCCGCGCCGCGTCGGGCAGGTAGGCGTCCCAGAACCACTCCATCGACTTGCGCGAGAGGTAGTAGCCGACGGCGAACTCGTCGTAGGAGTCGGTGTCCATCGCGGCGTCGGTGACCGGGTAGTACATGGAGGTCTGGATGAAGGTGACGTCCCCACGCTCCTTGGCCATGAGCGTGAGCGCGGCGGCCATGTTGCCCCCCACCGACTCGCCGACGGCGGCCATCCGCGTCGCGTCCAGGCCCTTGGCCGCGCCTTCGCGGATCACCCACTGAGCGGTCGCGTAGCCCTGCTCGATGGCGACGGGGTAGCGCGCCTCCGGCGCGTTGGGGTATTCGACGAACAACAGCGCCGCGTGCGCGCCGACGGCGAGCTCGCGGACCAACCGGTCGTGCGTGCCGGCGTTGCCGAGGATCCAGCCGCCGCCGTGCATGTACACGATGACGGGCAGCGGCTCGGAGCAGTCGATGGGCTTGATGATGCGCACGCGGACGTCGCCGACAGCGGCAGGGACGGTGATCCACTCCTCGTCGATGGCGAGCAGGCCGTCGGGGTCGGCCTGCAGGTCGTCGAGCACCTTCCGGGCCGCGGCGGGCGTCAGCTCGTACAGGAAGGGCGGGAGGGCGGTGGCGTCGACGATGCCCTGCGCGGACGGCTCGAGGACGATGCGGGATTGAACGGCCATGCTGATGTGCTCCTTGATAGAGGAAGTCGACTGATGAGAGCTATGATTGTGGAGCGGTGGCAGAGGGCCATCGCACACCCATGCGAGATCAGGCCGCGGCGACCACGTCGGCGGTCTCGCGCAGGAAGGTCAACAGCTCGCGGTTGACCTCCGGGGCGTGCGTGACGCACATGACGTGCGGACCGCCCTCGATCTCGACGTACTTGGCATCAGGCAGGGCGGCGTGCAGCCGCCGGCCCTGGCCGTCGATGGACAGGATCCGATCGGCGGTCCCGTGCAGGATCAGCGTGGGGATGTCGATGCGGTCGATGTCTTCGGCGAAGTCGTCGAGCCACGTGACCACACACGCCCACGTCGCCCACGGCGAGGCATCGTTTCCGGCGCCCCAGAGGCTGCGCACGGTCTCCTCGCTGACGCGGTGGCCGAGGTAGTCGTCGAGGTTGAGGAAGTCGGCGAGGAGCCCGGTCAGCCACGCGGGCCGGTCGGCGAGGATCGCCTCGCGGACGCCGTCCACGCCGGCCTGGTCGACCCCGTTGGGGTTGTCAGTGGACTTGACGAAGGAGGGCGCGAGGCTCTCGATGAAGACACAAGCCTTCAGGCGGTTGGTGCCGTACGTGCCGATGTAGCGCGCGACCTCGCCCGTGCCCAGCGAGAACCCGACCAGCGTCGCTTCGTGGACGTCGATCTCGGTCAGGACCTTGTCGAGGTCGGCGGCGAGCGTGTCGAAGTCGTAACCCCCGAGCGGGTGGCTGGACTGCCCGAAGCCGCGCCGGTCGATGGCGATCACACGATGGCCGGCCTCCAGCAGCTGGTGGACCTGGGGCTCCCAGGAGCGGCTGTCCAGCGGCCAACCGCTCAACAGCACGACCGCCGGACCGCTGCCCTGGTCCTCGTAGTACAGCTCGATCGGGGCCGAGTTCTCGCTGCCGACGGTGACGATGCCCATGAGGTGCTCCTTCGGTTGAACTTCGCCGGGCCGGGGGGCGGGGCGACAAGGTCTGCCGACATTCGCTGTCAGGCGACTTCGGGGCATCGCGCGACCATGCGATGTTGATCGAGACCGAGCCAGCGGTCGCACGACCGCACGGATGCGCGATGCCGGCGCGCCACTTGCCGGTCACCGTGGACCGAACCGTTCACGCATCGACACCGAGGAAGAGCTCATGGACAGCACGCACGTCTTGCGACCCGACCCTGACACGGACGGGGACGCTCGTTCCTTGGCCAGCGCCTTGGTGGAGCGGCTGGGTGCCGGAGACGCCGAAGGGATCGCGCGGCTGTTCTCGGCGACGGTCGATTGGCTGGTGCCGGGCGACGAGAAGCTGCCCTGGACCGGCCGGCGGGCGCGCCGCGACGAGATCGTCGAGTACTTCCAGACGTTGTGGTCGCACCTGGAGCCGGGCGCGAGCATCGTCAGCGTCGAGCAGCTGGTGATCGACGGCGCCGAGGCGATCATCCTTGCGAACTTCAGCCACGTGGCCCGCGACACGGGACGGAGATTCGACACGCCGGCGGCGTTGCGCCTGACGACCGCCGGCGGGGAGATCGTGCGGCTGCATCTCTACGAAGACACGTTGGCCGTCAGCAGGGCCTGGGCCGCGGGCGACGGCGCTCGCGAGCTCGACGGACGGCGTGTGCTGCTCACCGGTGGCTCGCGCGGCATCGGCGCGGGGATCGCCCAGCGGTTGCTCGATGCAGGCGCGCACGTGTTGACCACGGCCCGGAGCGCCCCGTCCGAGCTGCCGGAGCGCCTCCGGTATGTGGCCGGTGACGTGCGCACCGCGGTTGGCGCGCAGTCCGTCGCTGATGCGGCCATCGAAGCGATGGGCGGCGTGGACATCATCATCAACAACGCCGGCGCCGCCCGGACGTTTCCCGACGGATCGCTGTCGATCCCCGCCGAGGACTGGCAGGACGCCATCGACATCAACTTCCTGGCGGCGGTGCGGCTGAACACCGCGCTCTTGCCGCAGATGCTCGACCGGGGCGACGGCGTCATCATCAACATCGCGTCGACGGCTGCCTTCGATGTTCCGGCGCCGTTGCTGCACTACGGCGCGGCCAAGGCCGCGCTGATCGCCTACTCCAAGGGTCTTGCGACCGAGCTCGCGCCGACCGGGGTCCGGGTCAACACCATCACGCCGGGGTCGGTGCAGTCGCCGGGCGCCGACAAGACCAGGGAGGACCTCGCTTCGGCGTTCGGCATCGACGTCGATACGCTCAACGCCGGCATCCCGATCGGCCGGATCGGCGTGCCCGAGGACATCGCCGAGGCGGTCGCCTATCTCGTCTCGGGCCGCGCTTCCTACGTGACGGGTACGAACCTCGTCATCGACGGCGGTCAGCAGGTGCGTCCGTAGACGCCCGCCGCCGGCGGCTGGTGAGGCGGGACACCTGGTCGCCCCCTTGTTCGCCTCTCCGCGCGGTGAAACACTCTTCGCCTGCGCCATCTCCGCCCCTCACGTCGAGTTCTGCCGGGGTCGCCGCAAGGCCAGGACTCGCCGTGACTGAAGCCGACCTGGGTCGAGATCTCCACCGGGTCGCTGAAGAGCAGGACGCGATCGGCCACGTCGCCGACCTGGTCGCGTCCGACGCGACGCCGGACGAGATCTTGGACGAGGTCGTGGCTCAGGCCTCGCAGCTCACCGGGGTCGAGTTCACCACCTTGCTGCGGTTCGAGGCCGGTGGGGGCACACAGATCGCGGCGCTGAGCGGTGCCCCGGAGGGTCTTGCAGTGGGGATGCGCGAACCCGGCGACGGGCAAGGAGCAACGCAGCGAGTACTGCGCACGGGCCGGGCCGCCCGTATGGACGACCTCTCCCAGGCCACCGGCCACTGGCCGCGAGTCGCCTACTCGCTGGGGTTCGCCTCCAGCGCGGCTGCGCCGATCGTGATCGGCGGCCGGCTCTGGGGGACGCTGGTCGTAACGGGCCGAAACGGTCCTCTGCCCGCCGGCGTCGAAGAAAGCCTGACGCGGTTCGCCAAACTCGCAGGCACCGCGATCGCCGACGCACAGGCCCGGCGAAGACTGCGCGCGCTGCTCGACGAGCAGGCTGCGCTTCGCCGCGTCGCCGAGCTCGCAGCCCGTGCGGGCGATCCGGTCGAGGTGTTCGCCGCTGTGGCGATCGAAGCATCGGCACTGGTCGATGGCGAGGAGGTGTTCCTGCTGCGCCTCGCCGGGCCGGACACCTGCCAGATCTTGGCGACCACCTCCGACATGCCGCTGAGCGACAAGCTCTACCCCCTGGAAGACGGCGACATCAGCGTCCTCGTCCGCGATACCCGACGGCCGGCTCGGATCGACGACGCCGTCGCTCGAGACTGTGCGATGGCGCGAGAATGGGGTGTGGTGGCCGTGGTTGGCGCTCCCGTCATCGTGCGGGAGGAGATCTGGGGCGCACTGACGGCCACATCACGTGACCGCCCGTTGCCTCCCGAGACCGAGCGCCGGCTGAGCCAGTTCGCCGACCTGGTTGCTGTTTCGATCGGCAACGCCGAGAGCCGCGCGCAGCTCACGGCATCGCGTGCCCGCGTCGTGGCCACGGCCGACGAGACCCGCCTGCGCCTGCAGCGCGATGTCCATGACGGGGCCCAGCAGCGGCTGGTGCAGACGGTGCTCACGCTCAAGATGGCCCTGGCGGAGGTCGGCGATGTGGATGGTCGCCTGCGATCCTTGTTGGAGGACTCCTTGCGTCACGCAGAGCGCGCCAGCACGGAGCTGCGCGATGTGGTGCACGGGATCCTCCCGGCGTCGCTCAGGACCGGAGGGTTGCGCAGCGCGATCGAGTCGCTGACTGCCGACCTGCCGCTGCCGGTCGATTCGCGCGTGGCAACGCCCCGGTTCGAAGCGCAGGTCGAGACGACCGCTTACTTCATCGTCGCCGAAGCGCTGACGAACGTCGTCAAGCACGCGCGCGCCAAGGAGGCCGAGGTCGAGATCACGTTCGACGCGACGAGCTCGACACTCGCGATCGTCATCCAAGACGACGGCATAGGGGGCGCCGACCCGGGACGCGGCTCGGGTCTGCTCGGGTTGAGTGACCGCGTCGCGGCCCGCGATGGCGAGCTGGCGATCCTCAGCCCCGCGGGCCGGGGGACGCGCCTGCAGGTGGCGCTGCCGGCGACGCCGGCGGGCTCCCAGACCTAACCCGCGGGCAAGTCCTTGGCGTGCGCCCAGAGCAGCGCGGCGGCGTAAGAGCGCAGCGGGCGCCAGCGCTGCGCACGTCCGGCCAGCTCGATCGGTGTCGGGCGGGCGTGGAGCGCGAAGGCGGACTGCGCTCCGCGCAACAGCCCGATGTCGGCGGCCGGGAAGACGTCCGGTCGCCGGAGGTGATGCAAGAGGAACATCTGCGCCGACCAGGGACCCACGCCCCGGACCTGCTCGAGCTCCGCCTCGGCGGTCTGGTCGTCGCTGCGCGCGAGGCGCTCGAAGTCGAGCCGTCCGTCGATGACCCGCTGGGCGAGATCCTGGAGCGATCGCGACTTGGCGCCCGACAGGCCTGCCGCGCGGAGGTCGGGCGAGCTTGCGGCCAGGAGCCGCCCGGCGTCCATGACACCGCCCATCGCCGCCACGACGCGTCCGTAGATCGTCAGCGCGGCCGCCGTCGAGATCTGCTGGCTGACGATGTGCAGCGCCAGCTCGGCGAGGGGCGCGTCGCCCGCCGCATCGCGCAGCAGCTGCCACGAGAACGGATCGGGCCGCCCGTGGAGGGTGATCAACGCCGAAAGCTGCCGGTCATGGGCTGCGAGCAGGTCATACGCCTTGTCGAGGTCCGGTGATGCGGGCGCGTGAGCGGTCACGGCGGTCATCGGGTGAACGTGGCCAGCGGCTCGTCGGTCTCGACGATGTACGTCGACAGCATCCGACCGGTCTCGGGCCCTAGGTCGGTTGCGTTGTGCGGCGTGCGGGGCGCCATGAGGAACGGATCGCCGGCGTTCAACGTCAGCGTGGGGTGCCCCTCGATCTCCATCCGGACCGTGCCCGCGAGGATGTAGCCGACCTCCTCGCCCGGGTGCATGTGCCACCCCGAAGACACTCCGGCGGGGATCTCGGTCAGGACCTGGACGATCTCGCGGCCAGGGATCGAGGAGGCGTCGTGCTGGAGTTCGGTGCGCCTGAGCTTGCCGGCCAGGGCGTCGCCGGGACGGGTCGTGGGCATGGTCGAGTCGGTGGACATGGTGCTCTCCGGTCGTCGGGTGCGGCGTCCTTTGACGCTTTCACCGTGGGCGGCGTCGCGCATCGCACGTTCGCGCGATTGGTCGGGCACCGGTCAGCGGCCAACGTGGCGTTACGTTCGCGCACTCACGCGACTCCGCCCTGCACCGACACGCGCGGCGCGCCAGTGGAACAGCGGCGGGAGCCGGCCGCGCGGCGCTTTGCCGTGCGTACCAACCGCGGTTCCGACGAAGCCGTCGGCGAGGTCGGGCACTGCATGGTCGGCGCGTGCCTCATGACCTTGGTCCCGACCTCCCGACCGTGGGAAATCGGTCTGGCCTACGTGCGTAGTTTCGGACTTACTGTTCGGCGCACTCCCCGCGCGCCGCAACGGTTCCCGCGCTCCGACCGTAGGGCGTTCCCCGCAATGGGCGGCTAGCGCTGGAACGCCTGGGTGCGGCAGTCCGGCAGCGAGCGGCCGTCACGCTGGCCACGCGCGAGCCAGACCACGCTGACAAACGCGAGGTGGCCGTTCGACTGCCGGACCCCGTACCAAAGGGACGAAGACGCAACGCCCGAGTTGGCGTCGTCGGCGTGCGTGTTCATGTTCTGGTTGGTCACCCAGTCGCCCCTGGTCTGGCATACGGTGTGGGAGATCCTGTCGCCGCTGTTGTAGGACGTGCCCGGAACCACGCAGGTCTCGTCGCGGCAGATCGCCGCGGTCGTGAACAGCCGCAGGGGCTTGTCCTCGCTCATGCGGCTTCGGCCGATCGGAATCCGGTTGTCGACGGTCACGGTGATGCCGCCGCTCACCGCCGCCGCCGAGGTGCTGTCGCTTACGGCCGCCGTCGCGGGGCCGCGCTGGTGGTCATCGCCGCCTGAGATGGCGGCGACCAGGAACGCCACGATCAGCCCGGCTACGACCGCCGCGGACACGAGGGCTAGCCAGCCCGAGAAGCCGCCGCCTCCGTCCCCGCCGCTGCCGATGTTCACGTCCCCGCCGGCCTCGACGTGGCTGTTATCGCCGAACTTGTAGCTCGGCACGTGATCGCTCCGTTGGTGTGCCATGCTAGGAGCTGAATTACCCGCTTTGCGGGACTCTGAACGGATCACCCCGTAAAAAGCCTGCTGATGTGGCGGATTCTTTAGGAGTTCTATCCGAATGTCTCGCGGCACCACGAAGAACATCAACCGCTCCGAGCTGGTGGATGCCTTGGCAGCGCGCCCGCGCACCGTCGCGGAACTAGCGAAGGACCTGGGGTTCCGGCCGGATTCGGTTCGTCGCCGTCTGAGCGCGCTCGCGAGCGGCCGCTTCGTCATGGAGTCGCCCATGGAGCGGGGCGCATGGCAGCTCGGCGGACGTGCCGGGTACGTCCTCGCCGGCGCGGTAGGTTCATCGCGGATCAACGCCGGCGTGTTCGATGCCTACACGCGGGCGGTCGCCGGGAGTGCGACGCGCCGCAGCAAGCTCCGACGCAGCGATGGCCCTGAGCCTGGCGTCAAAGCCATCGTCGAGCGCACCGCTGACATCATGGCCGAGACGCTCGATCTCGCCGGCGACCAGGTGCGCGCCGAGGTGCGCGCAATCACCCTGGCGCTGCCGTTTGGGATGGACGCGGAGACCGGCCAACTCCTGTCGGACGAGCCGGAGGAGAACGCCAGGGAGTTGCTCCACGCCGCGCTGCGGGAACGGGAACTCGGCCTGGATCTGGATCGCATGGAATGGCTGTGGGCGTCGGACGTCGCCTTCGAAGGCGTGTTCGAGCACTACTTCCGCCCGGCATCGCAGGCAGGCCGGTCGCCGCTGATGATCGTCAAGCTCTCGCGCAACGTCCGATTGGCGCTGGTGCTGGACGGCGTGCCGTGGCACGGCATCGCGGGCGACGTCGCTGACCTCGGCGAGCTGACGACCTGGGCGGAGAGGCCGGACGGGGTGATCGAGCCGATCAAGCTGCGTGAGGCCGTCTCACTCGATCGGCTCTACGAGGAGATGACCGGCCGTTCCGGCCTGAGCGTTCTGGACGAGGAGGAGCGCACGAGCACGGACACCGACATCTTCAACGAGAGATTCAAGCCATTGCTGCAACAGCGTGGTGAGGCGGGGACGACGGCGCGGGCGGCAATGAACCGGGCAGGGGAGATGATCGGCCGGTGCCTCGACGGGCCGATCGCGGCGTGCGGTCCTGCGATGGTCATCATCACAGGGTTCCTCTCGCGCGACGAGCAGCAACTCCGCGACGGGCTGCTTAGCGTCTGCGGGCACCATCGCGTCGCGGGCACCGCGATCGAGATCAGCTCGGGCATCGAGGCCGAGCTACGCGGCGTCGTGGTCGACACCGAGAACCTCGACGCGTCGCTCGCCGCGCCGCTCGAACCCCAACAGCTCCCGCATCAGTACCGCGTCGCCGCAGGCTCCGCGAAGCTCGTCTTCGAGCAGCGCCTGCGGCCGCAACTCCAGGCCAACGTTGCCGCGCGTGATCGCGCTGCGTCACCGGCCGAGCGCTAGCGCTCGACCATCCATCGGCAGTGTGCTGCCGATGTCCCATCATGCACCGGTGGCGCCCGCGGCGCCGCATCAGCTAGGTAAGACGCCGCATCGCATCCGGGACCTCAAGCGGCTCTCGCAAGGACTCATCTGGCGTGAAGAGGCGGTTCTCGAATGGGACGATGAGGGTATGTAAATGTTCGACCATGCTTAGTGTGCTCGGGTGTTGGCGGGACGGGATCGGTGCCCGGGACTTCGCGACTAGTCACCGCGGCGACGTCGCACCAAAGCCTTGGATGGGCGCGCGAGCAGATGGCGTATGCGACAGGTAGCTAAGCTTGTGTCGCACAAATGGTCGCGGACCTTGGCGAAATCGGTGACATGAGCGTCCAGGATTGTCTGTACGCGCTCGCGGAAGCCCAAGGCGGGTTCTTCACGGCGCGGCAGGCGATCGGTGCTGGAGTCGCCCGGTCGACTCTGACGTACCACGCGCGCGAGGGCGGGACGCTTCGGCGGGCGGGGCGAGGTGTCTACCGACTGCGTCGCTTTCCGAGTTCACCGCATGAACACGTCATCTGCGCGTGGCTGAGCCTGTCGCGTGCTGGCGCCGTCGTGTCTCACATGAGCGCGTTGGAGCTGATGGAGCTCACGGACCTGATCGCCGACGAGGTTCACGTCACGGTGCCGCGATCGAAGCGCGGTGCCGCGGTGCCCGCCGGGGTGCGGGTGCATTTCACGGTCCGACCGATCGAAGGACGCGACCGGCACACCGTCTCCGGAATCCCGATCAGCGGGGTGGAGCGCACGATCGCCGATGTCGTGCGGGCGGATGGGTGGAGCGAGCAGGTCGATCTCGCGGTGCGCCAGTCGTTGAGCCGTGGCATGACGACGCCGGCTCGGCTGAGCGAGGCGCTGCCCAAGACGTGGCGAAGGCGGTTGCAGGTCGCGGCGAGCGGCGCCGGTCCTGATCGGCCGCCACGGCCCGGCTGACCCGGGCGAGGGGTGATGACCGGCCTCGTCGACTAAGGACCATGGAGTCGCGCGACGAGCAACCGCCGGAGGACCGGCTTCTGACCGCTGAGGAGGTCGCGGCCTTCATGCGCGTGACCCGGTCGTGGGTCTATGCCGAGACGCGGCGCGACGGGCTGCCGCATGTCCGGCTGGGGCGTTATGTCCGCTATCGCCGTTCTGCGATCGAGCGTTGGCTGGAGGTCGGGGAGCGGGGGCCCCGCGCGCGATGACGTGGTGGGGGCGAGTTTCGGCCGCTGGTGCCTCTTCGGGTCATGGGTAAGCGCGACTACGGCACGGGACAGTTGTACGTAGAGTTCGGCTCGTACTACGGCCGCTGGCGCACGCTGGACGGCCGCAAGCTGAACCGCAAGATCGGCAAGGCTCGCGAGAAGGGGTCTGCGGAGGGCTTGACGCGCAGCGAGGCCGAGCGACGCTTCCGGCGCATGCAGCAGGAGGAGGAGGCCCGTCCGCGGCCGTCCAGCGACGAGCGACGGACGGTCGACGACGCGACCGACTCGCTGCGGCGCAAGTTGAAGATCGAGGGTTGCCGGACCTCGTATCTGCAGGGCACGGAGTCGATGCAGCGGGTGCATATCTCGCCACGGATCGGATCGACGCCCGTGGACCGCGTGACACGGTCGCAAGTTGAAGCGGTGGCGGTCGAGATGCTCGAGGCGGGTTTGGCGCCGAAGTCGGTTCGCAATGTCATTACCTTCTTGCACTCGGTCTTCGAGCATGCGATCGACAAGGGGTGGGCGGCGGAGAACCCTGTGCGTCGGGCGACGCGTCCCAAGCGCCGGCGTGCCGGCGATGCCAACCCGGACCTTCAGTTCTTGACGGTGGCCGAGCTCAAGCGCGTCCTCGCAGTCATTCCCGACGAGGTCGTGCATCGCGAGCCGGCGCCGACGCGTCGTGGTCGTGGTGGGCCGGCGCCGCCGGTTCCTCCGGACGTGTTGGGGCCGGTGCTCCGGGTGGTCATCCTGGTGGCGGCGTTGACGGGGTTGCGGCAATCCGAGCTGCTGGGGCTGCGGTGGCGCGATGTCGACTGGGAGGCGCAGCGCATCCGCGTGCGTAATACGTTCGTGCGCGGCGAGCACTCGGGGGAGGGCAAGTCGGACCTGTCGACGAGACGCTCGGTGCCGATGGCCGATCTGGTCGCAGATGCTCTACGCGCCTGGCGACAGCGCTCAAACTACGCGGCGTCCGATGATCTCGTCTTCGCCCACCCCGAGACGGGCCGGCCGGTGGACCGCACGAAGATGAGCAGCCGGTTCAAGCAGGCGTGCAGCGACGCTGGGGTGCGGGTGATCCCGTTCAAGAACTTGCGCCACACGTTCGCGACGCGGCTGGCGGCCTCGGGGCAACCGCTGCGCTCGATCCAGGAGTTCCTGGGCCACGCCGATTCCAAGACCACCCAGATCTACGCGCACTACGCGCCGTCCGAGCACGAGGTCGACATGGTCAACCAGGCGTTCGCCGAGGATGACGATGGATAGTCGCGATCGCCGACGCGACGTTAGTGTCGAGCGCGATGGCCCATCCGAGTGGAGATCACCCACCGAGGTACCCGGCCGGCATGGCGGCGCTCATCGAACGCGGCACGCTGATCCCGGCTCGCCGGCGTCTGTCGGAGGTCCTGGCCGCGCATCCGCCGCTCAAGCTCGAGCGGTCACCGGTGACGACGGCGCGGCGTTGGACGAGCAGCGCCGAGACCGGGACCGACCGCGGGGACCCTGGGCCTCAGCGGCCTGTTGGTGTGCTCCCCTGAGTGTCATACTCGATGAGGTATGACTACGGGCATGGACGCAACGGCCCTCCTTTGCGACGCGCGCATGCACGCGGGTCTTTCGCAGGCCGCGCTGGCCGAGGCGGCGGGAACGTCGCAGTCGGCCATCGCGCGCTACGAGACAGGGGCGGCGCAGCCGTCGCTGGCGACGCTCGAGCGGCTGCTCGCGGCGTGCGGTCAGCGGCTGGAGCTGCGCGCGGTGCCGACCGCGCGCCTGGCCGGGGTCAACGGGTCGGTCGTGCGGCGCCATCGCCGCGAACTGCTGGAGCTCGCGCGTCGCTACGGGGCGCGCAACGTGCGCGTCTTCGGATCCACGGCGCGCGGCGACGCCGGCCCGGAGAGCGACGTCGACCTGCTGGTGGACCTAGAGCCGGGGCGCACGCTGCTTGACCTCGTCGCGCTACGGCGCGAGGCCAGCGCGCTGCTGGGCCTGAAGGTCGACGTGGCCACGTCAGACACCCTGCGCGACGCGGTCCGCGTGGAGGCCCAGCGCGACGCGGTGCCGGTATGAGCCGCGAGGACCGTGAGCGCCTGGTCGACATCGTCGAGGGCCCGGAGAGACGTCCGCCTGACGCCATCGAAGACGCTCGTTGTAGCGGCGAATTGCTGCGAGCATTCAGCAATGGAGTTCGCCGCGATCGCACCCGTGCTTCGCGCCGTCGCGATGTCGGCGGCCGCTGCAGAAGCGCTCGACCCCCTGGGGATCGCCAGCGAGCTCGGCCGTGACCCGGGCGCGGTCGCGGAAGACCTGCGCTGGCTCGCCGCCGCAGGCTTGATCCACCTCGGGGACGACGAGCAGGGGCATGTCCCGCTGCTCTTGCACGCCGGTCATCAGTATCTGGCTGCGCGAGGTCACGTTGGCGATGACGTCCTCTTCTACCTGCCGTCGGTCATCGACGACCTCCACGCGCGAGCCGCGTTGGCGAGCGCAGCCTCTCAGCTGACCGACGAGTTCCGCGACGCGGTCATCGACGGGAAAGCGACATCGGTGGCCTATCGCCTCGTGCCGGCCGCGTTCGCCGGTACGCTGGATGAGTCGTTGGCCATCAACTTGTTCGCCGCCACGGTGGCGCTCACCTCCCGACTCGGCCTGCAAGAAGCGGCAGGGTGCTTGGCCGAGGAGATCGTCGCGGTCGAGTTGTTGTCCATCGCGCGGAGCGAGCTCGATGCTCAGTTCGGCAGCGGTCTCCTGGGCGCCGACGAGGCAGAGCACGCCAGAGACGAGCTCAGAGGACTCTTCGAGCTCTTCGAAGATGACGATGTCCTCGACCTCTTCGACATGTTCGAGCCGGCCGACGCCGCCCTCGCCGGACACGACCCCGTCAGCCAGCAGATGGGCAAGGTCGACCAACGACTCGAGGCATGGTTCAGGCCCTTCGGCGGCGTGAACGCGAGCGGCTACTACCGACCCCGAGACAGCGAGAACGGCGACGGATTTCTGCCTTCCTGATGAACGCTCGACGCACGGGGAACGCGCCGGGAGCGTGCAAGCGGTGCCGAAGCCCGGCGGGGCAGCTGGGCGGACCTCACGCCGTCCTCTGATGACAAGGACTCGCAGCTCGGCGTCCGTGAGCGGCGGCGTGGCCGGTGCTCAGTTCGATTCGGCGATCAGCCCGGCGCGGGCGCACCCGCGCAGCACGTCGCGCACGTGCCCGCGCGCGTCTGCCGCCGCGATGTCGAGCGCGTCGCCCGACGCAGGTTCCACGATCTCGAATCGGGCGGCGCGCTGTGGGCCGACCTCGTCGATCGTCGCGAAGTCCCGCGCCAGAAATCCCAACGCGCGGAGCACGATCTCTCGATGCGACTGCGAGTGAGCCACCAGCCGCTGCACGATGTCAGCCGTTCCCTTTGGCCAACCCCGGATGACGTAGACCAGGTCGTAGGCGTCTTTGCGCTCGCCCCGATCCGCGAACGCGAGGGCCTTCAGCACCACGAACGCTCCTGGCCCGCACACGCCGATCGACCGTGTGGCGTGCTCGCCGGCGAGCGTGTGGCCTTCGAGCTCGACGATCACCCGCTCGTCGAAGGCCAGCTCGGTTCCCGGCGCGATGACCGCGCCGAAGTCGGGCTCGAGCTTGTGGATGCGGCCCGGTCGCATCTCCTTGTCGACCGGTGCGATCAGGAAGTCGATGGTGACGCTCATGTCCTTGGCCTTCCAGCGCTGCAGAACGTCGTTGCCGTCCGCCGTCTGGTCTGGGCCGAAGTCCTCCTGCTTGAGCCGCTGGCTGATCTCGGCGTAGCGGCCGTCGTCAAGCAGCGCGATGGTGAGCGCGACGTCGAGGTCGTTGGTCCCCGGGTGCATGTCGTCGTCGATGTGGTCGCTCTCGCGGCCGATGTCGATCAGCAGGCTGGGTACGAGGCCGCCGATGATCGCGATGTCGTCCATGTAGGCGCCGAGGGTCACGGCCAGCGTGAGGCAGGCCGCGACGACCTGCTCGGTCTCCTCGCGGCTGTAGCCGCTGCGATTACGTGGCTTCTCAGGCTGGGGCATCCCACAGCAACCCTTCGTCGCGAAGATGCTGGGCCGCCTCGTCGGCGCGCTCGGGCAGGTGCTGCAGGTCGAGGTAGACCTGCGGCGTCGATACGCAGAGCAGGTCGTTGTGGATCGAGCTGCCCGCCAGGACGCCGATGTCGTCGGGAACGACGAGCTGCACATTGGCGCCGCGCTCCTCGGTGCTCATGTCGAGCTGCTCGGCCACGGCCCGGACGTCGCCGGGCACGTAGACGGTGACCGCGCGGAAGCGCGCGAACCCGTCGGTCGCCCACGCCGCCGCCAGACCCGTGAAGCCGTGGCGATGGTCGGTCTTTGTGAGCAGCGCGCCGATATGGCGCGCGAGGTCGACACCGGTGCCCGATACGTGCCCGGCGAGCACCTTGTGGCGGTCAAACCGATAGTCCTCGCTCCACGCGTCGAGCAGGAGATCGGGATCTCGCGGTCGGACCAGCGTGCCGTCCGATTCCAGCATCCGCTCGTCCTTGAGGCGGCGAACGATCCGCGACACGTGCCCGTCATCGAGCCCGGTCTTGTCTGCGAGGTCTTTCTGTCTCCACCACACCGACGGGTCCAGAAGCATCGTGCGTGTCACTCGCGCGCTCTTGGCCGCAAACGGCGACGAGGGCCGCCCCTGTGCGGGGTAGCGGTTCGGTCGGCCGCTGACCGACACGTAGAGCTGACGGTCCGCGGTGCGCAACGAGGCGTTGCCCGAAAGGTCGACCCAGTTGAGTCGCCGCTCGGCAGCCGTCTCCGCACCGGCCCGCGTCATGTATGGCACGACCAGCACGGCGACGTCTGCCGCGTCGGAGAACGTGCCGAGCTGGTCGGCCGCATCAGCGACGACGCCGGGCCGGCTGGAGGCCTTGACCTCGACGATCCACCTCCGTCCGTGCTCGTCGACAGAGACGAAGTCTGCCCGCCGGTCGCCGACGCGCTGGTCCGCGCTCAAGCGCAGCGGCGGTTCGTCTAGCAGGTCGCCCAGCACGTCCGGGAGGCGCCGTTGAACTTCGAGCTCGAATTGAAGGGCTTGTTCCTGCATAAAAGGTCGCTCCTGCGACTCGTTGCAGGGTACCGTCTAGCGGCAGGAGATTGCAAGAACACGGTCTCCTGCTGTAACCCGCAGGAAGCTGCTTTCATGCAGGAAGAGCGCTTCGTCGCCGACGTGCGGGTGGAAACGTCCGGCCCCGATCGGACTTGTACATGTTGTTCGTTGCCGTGAACGGCGCGAGCCAACGCGTGTGGCCGGTGCGTGGCGGAGATCTTCCGGCCAAGAGCTTTAAGGTCGCGCCAAAACGGGAGGCAGTTGCAACGCTTCGCTGCGTCGAACGAGCCTGCAGCACGAGACAAATGGCGTCGTTACCGGTTGGAGCCGGCGCACTGGTCCCGCTCTGGTCACCGCCGTCCGTCGGCTCGACGAGCCAGCGACTTAGCGAGCACCAGCCCGCGCTTAGGATGAGTCTGTGATCGGAGTATCTGCGCAGACCTGGCAAGACATTGTGGCGATGATCGGCGTCCAGCGGGAGTCGAGCAGCCTCGACTTCAAGGCCGAGATCACGGGCAAGCCCGGGGAGATCGCCAAGGACATTGCAGCGATGACGCTGGAAGGAGGAATCCTTATCTACGGCGTTGCTGAAGACAAAAAGACTGGGTTGGCAGCGTCAATTCCGACCGTGCCACTGGCCGGCGCGGAGGAGCGGATCCGGCAGATCGTCGCGGGGATCGCTCCTCTCCCCGCGATCGAGATCAGGGAGCTCCGGAAAGCTGAGACGGACGAGGATGGCGTCCTCGTGGTCGTTGTTCCGAAGTCCGAGAAGGCCCCACACATGACGAACGGACGGTTCGTTGTTCGCAACGGGACGACCACGCGAGAGCTGACCGAGCACGAGATCGCCCTCGCATATGAGTCGCGCATGCGCCGCAATGGTCCCCCTGATGCCGTCGCTCTGCTCTCGGACGTCGACCTGCTGCCCGGTTTGGATGACATTGGCCCGCAGACAGCGTTCGACGGCTTTGGCCGAGTGCGAATGTCGGCTCGGCCGGAGCGGGATGCGCTCACACATCCAGACGGTGCGCAGTTGCGGCGAGCGCTGGACGACGCGATCGTCCGAGCACGAGCCCAGACCGATTCCGCTCTGGCCGTGTATCGCCCAACCACGCTGCTGGAAGACCTCGATGACTGGCGGCCTCTCGGCACCGAGGGCTGGGGAGCAGGATGGGCCGGCGGCGACGAAGCCAAGCTGTCGGCACGCCCCGCAGCGGCGGCCGTCGTCGCCTACCCGGCGCGTGTCACCGCACAAGTGTCGATCCCTACCGCCGTGCTGAACAACGTCGGCGGGCCTGAGTATCAGTGCGCTTATGAAGGGAAGGTCGCCGCCGAGCTCTACGCCGCGCTAAGTTTCGCGGCGGAGTTCTTCGCCCGGGTGGCACCGGTCGATCTCGAGGTCGCGGCAGAGCTTTCCGGCTTCTCAGGGGCGGTCTCGTACTACGCCAGTCACGCACGCGCCGGTCTCGACTCGGTGGCGTACATGAAGCCCGCAGCCGACGGCGACCTCCGTGCGCTGCGCGTGTCGCACGATGAACTCGTCCGAGCGCCGAAAAAGGTCGCACAGCAGCTGCTTGATCGTTGGCTCGTCACGTTCTACGACGGTCCGCCGTTGCTCGACTACATCGCTCCCGACCTGCAGAACTCGACCCGGCTTGTGTAGCGAACGTCTCGCCCGAGAAACCCAGCGCGACGCGCGACGCGGCCGAAGCGGCGACGGGCGGGCGATGCGGATCCCGAGTTGTTGTTCTTGACGGTGGCCGAGCACCCAGCGAGCGTAGGTGGACGGGCCGACGGACGGACGCTCATAGGAACGATCGATCCGGCGGCGGGACTGCGGATCCTCGCGGACGCCGTCCGGACGCTCAGCCATGCTGCGCGGCCGATGCATGCTCTAGTCGTCGCCGGTGCCGATCCGTCGCCGTGGGAGTTCGGCTGGGAGGGCCTTGTCGCCATCGGCACGCTGCTGCTTGCGCTCGCGACGGGCGGCCTCGCCTTGTCGACGCGGAACCTCGCTCGCAAGACGGCCGAGGAAGTCAAGCATTCCGGCCGGCTCGTGGAGGAGTCGCAGCGTCAAGCCGAGGCCGCAATCAACCAGGCTACGGCCACCCAGGCCGCGCTGGCCGAGGCTCGCAAGCAGACGAACATCTCGGAACAGACGCTCAACGCGCAGATCCGTCCGGTCCTGGTCGACGTGCCGTTCGAAGCGGGCATCAACGAGCGACTGTCCTTCCCGGGCCGAGACAAGAGCGTGATCAGCCGGCGTGGCGCAGTCGTGGTCAGCGTCGGCGACGGTGACGTTCTGATCTCGGTTCCGATTCGAAATGCGGGCGTCGGGCTGGCGATGATCCGCGGCATCTCGCTGGAGATCGGGACTCCGATCGCGCCGCCCGACGTGTCGATCATGCCGACCAACATCGGCCCAGGCGAACGCGGCCGTCTGAACTTCCGCATGGAGCAGGGTCACAATGCCTACGCGACGTTGGCCAAGCTCCTCGCGCGGAAGCAGAGCCTGTCAGTCGTTGTCGCGTACTCAGACCTCGCCGGGCGGCAGCTGACGCTAAGCCGTTACGACCTGTACCACCGCGAGCGAGCGCTATCGGGATGGGACGTCCGGCAGGTTCACCTCCAGGAGCCGGACGCGGACCTCCCGTACGCCGGGAGCGCTCCCACTTTTTGACGACGCAGGGCCAGTCTCATAGCGCACGGTCGAGGTCTTCGACTACATCGAGGTCTTCGACTACATCGAGGTCTTCTACAAAAACAAGCGCCGCCACTCGACCCTGGGGATGCTATCTCCGGCCGAGTTCGAGAAGATCAATCTTCACCCATCAAGACCTAACGAGTGTCCGCTCAAGCGGGGGACTCCAGTACGCGGTCTTAAGCCGGGTGTCGACCGCTCACGAGGTGGCCGCACGGGCCCGCAAGGGCGCTACGTCGGGCGGCCCTTACGACCTGTGCGCTGGGCGACCGTCACTCATCGAGCAGCTGACGCACCGTTCGGTGCTCCCATCGATCGCCGGGTCCGCGGGTGAAGGACCCCAGCCACGGGCTCTTGCTGTCGACTGCTTCGCTTTCGGCCACGATTGCCAGCTCGAGCTGCAGTGCCAGGAAATTGACGCTTGGTGTCAACACCGCTTCCGGCAGGGTCCATCCGTGGGCGACGACGTTGCGGTGACGCTGTGCCCGCTGGCAAGCTTGCGCGTGCGCGGCCCGCGCGGCGCCCAGGGCACCCGGATCGTCGAGTCGCGCGGATACCCAGTGAAAGAGGTCCCAGGCGTCGGCGTCGGTGTGGACGGGTTTGAGGGCGGTTTTGATGGCGTCCATGAGCGCGGTCCCGGCCCTTGGTCGCTGATGTGCCACCCAGTCGCTCAGTTGCGCCTGCGCGGCGGCTACCTCGGCATCAGTGTGGCCCGGCGCCGGCGGGCGGTACCCGCTGCGCGCGAGGTCGAGGAGGTAGCGCTGGTCGTCTGTGTGCATTTGGTGCGCGTGACGGAGCCACAAACTGCGCAAGGCGGCGATCCAGCCCCCGCCAGAGCGCGGCATGGCATCCAGACGAGTGGCGGCGCGCAGGAGCCGGACCTCGGTAGCGACGCGGTCGTCACCGATCAGCGCTCGTGCCTGCAGCGACGCCAAGCGGTCGAGGTCCAGGCTGGGGCCGAGGTCGTCGGCCCAGTGCCACACGGCGGCAGCTGCCTCCCGGGTGGCGAACAACTCCCCGAGCCCACGGTCGCGCGCCGACGACCCGTGCCACCAGCGGCTGTCAGGGCCCCAGATCCACGGGTCCGGCCGCAGATCGTCGGCGATGTGCGGGCTGTAGCGGCCGAACACCGCGCGCAGCGCGGGGAACGCAACCGTCGTCGCCTCAGACTGCGAACGAGCCTCGACCGCCACGCGCGAAAGAAACGATGACGGTTCGACCAGCGACCCCCACAAATGTTCTGCATCGAGCACCTCGGTGCCGCGATAGCGCATCGGCGCTCCAAGCGCGAGAACGTCGGCCGGCACCTCGTCTCCTCGATCGCGGAAGGCGGCGGCGAGCTCGTCCCGCGCCCGTTTGAACCATGCGTCGAGCGGCTTGGAGCACGGTGTGCCGCACACGGCCACAGGGCCGACCGCGACGGTGTCAGCTGGGCGGTCGGTTTCCGCGCTGGGGCCCGCTAGCGTCGCGATCCATACGGCCCACTGCTGGGTCGGTGGGGCGGTCCGGACCCGCCTCTTGAGCGCTTCGCGCAGCGAGTCGTACGACGCCTCGGCCGCGCTGGGGTCGTCGTCGAGGGTCAGCACGTGTTGTAGACGCTGGCGTGCCGTCCGCCAGGGTGTCCCGCGTAGCTCGGTGACCGCGCGCACGATGGCCATCCGATCGGCGA
>JAOPZG010000058.1 GCA_025964215.1 Conexibacter sp. | reverse complement strand
GGGCAAACACCAGGAATCCGAGATACCGGAATCCGGTATGCGTGCAGACGTTCTCCCTGCACCGAGCCTGTCTCTGAGCCGGTCCGCGACGGCTGTATGCGATCGCGTACGGCTGTCCAATCTGGAGTGCTCTTGCTACTCTGCCGACTCCTCTCACGTGCCCCCGGGCCGCCACGGGACACCTCATGACGATCTCCTCCTTTCCTCAGGCCGACGGCCTGTACGACCCCCGCTACGAGCACGACGCCTGTGGCGTCGCCATGGTCGCGAAGCTGGACAACCAGCCCGACCACGGCGTCATCCACCGCGCGCTCACGGCGCTGGACAACCTCGAGCACCGCGGCGCCGAGGGCGCCGACGTCCGCACGGGCGACGGCGCGGGCATCCTCGTGCAGGTCCCCGACGCCTTCTTCCGCCAGGTCGTCGACTTCGAGCTGCCGCCGCGCGGCGCCTACGGCGTCGCGGTCTGCTTCCTGCCGCGCGACCCGCAGCAGCGGCGCAAGCTCGAGGAGCTGATCGAGCTCAACGTCCGCATCGAGGGCCAGCACCTGCTCGGCTGGCGCGACGTCCCGGTCGACCTCGACCACGTCGGCGACACGGCCAACGCGTCGCGTCCGCACGTCAAGCAGCTCTTCATCGGCGCCGGCCCGGGCTTCACCGAGGACCAGGAGCGCTTCGAGCGCAAGCTCTACGTGATCCGCCGGATCGTCGAGCTCGCCGCCGGCCCGGACTTCTACGCCCCGAGCTTCTCCTCGCGCACCTGCGTGTACAAGGGCATGCTGATCTCGCACCAGCTGCGGGACTTCTACCCGGACCTGAAGGACGACCGCTTCAGCTCCGCGCTGGCCCTCGTCCACAGCCGCTTCTCGACCAACACGTTCCCCAGCTGGGACCTCGCGCACCCGTTCCGCGTGATCGCCCACAACGGCGAGATCAACACGCTGATGGGCAACGCCAACTGGATGCGCGCGCGCGAGTCGCAGCTGGCCTCGGAGCTCTTCGGCCTGGACCTCCAGAAGGTCATGCCGATCGTGCGCCCCGGCGGCTCGGACTCCGCGACGTTCGACAACGTCCTCGAGCTGCTGATGCTTGCCGGCCGCTCGCTGCCGCACGCGGCGATGATGATGATCCCCGAGGCCTACGCCGAACGCGACGACCTCCCGGACCACCTCAAGGGCTTCTACGCCTTCCACTCCTGCCTGATGGAGCCGTGGGACGGGCCGGCCTCGGTCTGCTTCACCGACGGCACGGTCGTCGGCGCGACGCTCGACCGCAACGGCCTGCGCCCCGGCCGCTGGGTCGAGACCACCGACGGCTACATCATGCTCGGCTCCGAGACCGGCATGCTGCCGATCCAGCCGCACGAGGTCGTCCGCCTCGGCCGCCTGGCCCCGGGCAAGCTCTTCCTCGTCGACCTCGAGGCCGGCCGGATCGTCGACGACGCCGAGGTCAAGGAGCAGGTCGCCACCGCGCAGCCGTACGGCCGCTGGTTCGAGGAGAACGTCGTCCGCTTCGACGACCTCCCGCCGCGCGAGGGCCTGACGCTGGCCCAGCCGCTGCGCGACCTCCAGCTCGCCTTCGGCTACAGCCAGGAGGACCTCCGCGTCCTGATGGCGCCGATGGCCAAGAACGGCGAGGAGCCGCTCGGCTCGATGGGCAACGACAACGCCCTCGCGGTCCTCAGCGACCAGCGCCCGGCGCTGTTCTCCTACTTCAAGCAGCTCTTCGCGCAGGTCACCAACCCGCCGATCGACCCGATCCGCGAGTCGATCGTCATGTCGCTCGGCACCGGCGTCGGCGCCGAGGGCAACCTGCTCGAGCCCTCGCCCGAGCACGCGCGCCAGCTCGTGATGAGCCAGCCGATCCTGCGCAACGGCGAGCTCGAGACGCTGCGCACGCTCGAGCACCCGTGGTTCAAGACGCACACGATCGACATCACGTGGGCGGTCCAGGACGGTCCCGAGGGGCTCCATGCCCGGCTCGCCGAGATCTGCGACGAGGCCCACGACGTCATCGCCACCGGCGTCAACGTCCTGATCCTCAGCGACCGCGGCATCGGCCAGCGGCGCGCGCCGATCCCGTCGCTGCTCGCGGTCGCCGCCGTCCACCACCACCTGGTGCGCGAGGGCACGCGCCTGCAGACCGGCCTCGTCCTCGAGTCCGGCGAGCCGCGCGAGGTCCACCACTTCGCCACGCTGATCGGCTACGGCGCCAGCGCCATCAACCCGTACGTCGCGTTCGAGACCGTCGACGCCATGGTCGCCGAGGGCCGCGTCGGCGGCATCGAGTCCGCCGACGAGGCCGAGCGGCTGGTCGTCAAGGCGATCGGCAAGGGCCTGCTCAAGACGATCTCCAAGATGGGGATCTCGACGATCCAGTCCTACTGCGGCGCGCAGATCTTCGAGGCCGTCGGCGTCGAGAAGCCGCTGATCGACCGCCACTTCTGCGGGACCGCGTCGCGCATCGGCGGCGTCGGCCTCGAGGTCCTCGCCCAGGAGGCGCTGGATCGCCACGAGCGCGGCTACGGCCTGCCGCTCGCCGAGGAGCTGCTGCCCGTCGGCGGGGTCTACGCCTGGCGCCGCGACGGCGAGCACCACATGTGGAACCCGGAGACGATCGCCGCGCTGCAGCACGCGGTGCGCGACACGAACGGCTCCGCGCAGGACAAGTACGACGAGTACGCGCGGATGGTCAACGACCACGCCACGCGCAAGGCGACGCTCCGCGGCCTGCTGAAGTTCAAGGGCGGCGCCGAGCCGATCCCGCTCGACGAGGTCGAGCCGGCCCAGGAGATCGTCAAGCGCTTCGCCACCGGCGCGATGTCGCTCGGCTCGATCTCGCCCGAGGCGCACGAGACGCTCGCGCTGGCCATGAACGAGATCGGCGGGCGTTCCAACACCGGCGAGGGCGGCGAGGACCCCGCGCGGTTCGC
>JAOPZG010000030.1 GCA_025964215.1 Conexibacter sp. | reverse complement strand
CCGCTCGCCCTTCAGGAAGCTGCGGCGCGCGAGCCGGAACGCCTCGGCCGGCGTCCCGCGGGGCGCCGCGGGCTCCTCGGGCGCGGTCGCGGCCTGGTAGGCGAGCGAGGGCGCCGGCGGCTGGTTGGCGGAGACGGCCACCCGCGCAGCATACGCCGCGGGCAACAAGATCCCAAGATGCCCGCGGCGTGTCACGTCGTGAGATCGCCCTTGACTTTACAAATCAGATATCTGTACGTTCGACCCATGTCCCCGCGCCATGCCCTGTCCTCGCTCCTGCTCGCCCTCGTCCTCACGGTCGTCGCCGCCGCTTCCTCCGGCGCCGCGCCGTTCCCGTTCGAGCCGATCTCGGTCAACCGCGTCAACCTGCCCGCCAAGATCAAGGAGGCGACGCGCCCGGCCTTCGCCACCGACGGCAAGCACGTCCTCTTCCACTACGAGCACGAGCTCTGGATCACCACGGTGAAGGGCACGTCCGTCTCCTGCCTCTCCTGCGGCGTGAAGAACAGCCCGCGCTCCCCGGGCGAGGACCTCGCGACCCCGTTCCCCGACGGCAAGCGGATCTTCTTCGGCGGCTACGTCCAGCCCGGCCCCGCGCAGATGGCCGTCCTGGAGTGCACCCCGAGCGTCGCGGACTGCAAGTCCAAGAAGATCCTGCCGGTCGACTTCTCGCGCGCCCAGCCGGCGAGCATCGCGCCCGGCGGCCCCTACGACGTCGCGCAGTCCAACCTGCTCGGCTCCTCGACCGCGAAGCTCTCGCCCGACGGCAAGCACGTCGGCTTCTCCGACCTGCGCTCCGACAGCCTCCTCGACATGGTCGTCGGCACGCTCGTGCGGACCGCCACCACCTACGAGGTCACCGACTCGAAGGTCATCAACCCCGCGGGCCCGACCTCGGCGACCGACCCGAGCGTCGCGGCCTGGTCCGACAGCTCCGCGCTCTACGAGCTCAAGGGCTTCGCGGACGGTGGCGCCGCGGCGACCTACGTCCAGGTCGGTGGCGCCAACCGCGGCCCCGACGTCTGGTCGGTCAACCTGAAGACCGGCAAGCGCACGCGCCTCACCGCGCACCCGGACTGGGACGAGGACGACGCGATCTCGCCTGACGGGAAGTTGATGTCCTTGTGGAGCAACCGCACCATGCACTTCACCGACTGGCTCCAGGGCCTGCTCCCGGTGCGCGACTTCATCGGCGCGCCCGCGGCCGTCATGGCCTCCGGCGCGATCGGCGCCAACAAGATGTGCCACGGCCCGATGTGGCTGCTGCCCGCCTCCGGCGACCAGGGCGGCACGCTCGCCGGCCAGCCGATCCTGAGCTACAGCTACCCCGACGTGACCGTCACCAACAACCTGACCGGCGCCCCGCAGTGGAGCCCGGACGGCACGATGCTCGCGCTCAACACCAACGACACCAAGCAGCCGTACGACCCGCCGAAGGGCCGCAACGCGCCGTTCCTGCTGATCGCGGACCTCACGTCGCGCAAGGCCGCCAAGCCGCTGCGCACGGTCAGCTCGGCCGTCGGCTCGTGGGCGCCCGCGGCCGCCGACTACCACGGCGCGCTGGGCTTCAAGGGCACCGTCACGCTCGCCGGCCCCGGCGGCGGCACGGTCACGCTGACCTACGCGGGCTCGCCCGGCCCGGGCGCCTTCCTCGGCGGCCAGTGGGTCGAGACCTACACCAACTACTCCGACGACGGCGCGAGCTTCGTCACCGGCACGGTCAGGACCGACGGCCTCACCGACGGCACCTACAGCGCGCACCTCACGATGGTCGGCCGCCACACCGGCAGCCAGGACGCCGACATCACCATGAAGCGCCTCAGCGTCTCCGGCCACGCGACCTCGACGCTCGACGGCAAGTCCGTCAGCGGCCCGGATCCCGACATGCTCGACGGCGGCTCCTGCCCGAGCATGCTGCCCAAGAAGCCGGCGCTCGCCGTCGAGCGCACGAGCCTCGGCGGCGGCCGCTACCGGCTGAAGGTCACCGCCTCGATCGCGGACATGGGGCCGAGCGAGTCGGCCACCGACACCCGGCCGGTGAACGACGCGACGATCCGCGTCGGCGGCCGCAGCATCACCACCAACAACCGGGGCCTCGCGACGGTGGAGGTGTCCAAGAGCGCGCGCGCCACGGTCTCCGCCGGCACCACGCTGAAGCCCGCGACGGTCGCGCTGAAGGGCTAGCCCGGCATCACGTACGCGCCCGCGAGCGCGCGCACCTCGTCGTAGATCCGGTCCCCGCGGGCCGGGTCCACGACGGGCTTGCGGATCGCCGAGAGCGCCCACGCCTGCTGGTCCTCGGTCGAGGACGCCTTGCCGTGGAGCTCGACGGCGGTCGCGGAGAAGTCGCGCACGAGCGTCTCGAAGATCGAGTCCACCACGTCGGCCGGCGTGTCCTCGAGCTGCGCCTGCTCGAGGATCAGCTGGGCGTAGGGGATCAGCGTGAAGAGCTGCGCCATCGACTGCTGGAAGTCGAGGTCGGCGGTCAGCTGCTCGGGCGTCAGCGCGGCGTCGCCGATCATCGCCACCAGCGCGTCGGCCTGCTCGCGGAAGCGCGCGACGTTCGGCACGCCCGCGAACGCGTCGAAGACCGGCCGCCAGTCCGGGAACGCGATCTTGCCCAGGCCGCGGGTCGGGCCCTGGTCGAAGAGGAACGCGTCGTCGGCGGCGTCGAGGCGCTGGACGGGCGCCTCGAGCGGCGCGGTCCCGAAGAGGTAGCCGGGGAGGAACTTCAGCGTCAGCGCGCGGTTGACGTGGACCGTGCCCTCGAGCTTCGGCAGCCCGTCGATGATGTTCTTGGCGCTCTCGAAGAAGCTGTCGCGCTCGAAGCCCTTGGCCGAGATGACCTCGGAGAGCAGCCGGACGATCCGCTCGCCCTCGCTCGTGACCTGCATCTTCGTGATCGGGGTGAAGAGCAGGTAGCGGCGGTCCTCGCGGCTCGCGCCGCGCACGTAGTCGACGGCGCGCGCCGCGTAGAGCTTGCCGGCCAGCAGCCGCACGTACGCCTCGCTCAGGATCCGCCGGACCTGGCCGAACTCGGTGACGCGCTTGCCGAACAGGACGCGGCCCTCGGCCTGCGTCACCGTCTCGTAGAAGCAGTGCTCGGCCATGCCCAGCGAGCAGAACCCCAGGTTGAACTTGCCCACGTTGATGGTGTTGAGCGCCGCCTCGAACGCGGCGACGCCGGTGTGCAGGACGTCGTCGGGCGTGACGGGGTAGTCCTCCAGGTCGAACGCGCTCACGTACATCTGGCCGTGCACGACGTTGGAGCGCAGCTTGTAGTTGGGGTGGCTGCTGTCGGCCGCGAAGAAGACGTAGCCCTCGGGGCCCTCGACGTCGGCGCGGCGGCCGAAGACCGAGACCATCCCGGCCACGTTGCCGTTCCCGATGTAGTACTTGCCGCCGGTGGCGGCGAACCCGCCGCCCGGCCGCGGCTCGAGGACCATGTCGGTGGAGTAGATGTCGGCGCCGTGGTCGCGCTCGGAGAGGCCGAAGGCGAAGACCGCGCCCTGGTCGAGCAGGCCGGCCGCGCGACGGCGCGCGACCGCGTTCTCGCTCTGCCAGATCGGGCCGAGGCCGAGGATCGTGACCTGCCACGCGTACCAGTACGACAACCCGTAGAACCCCAGGATCTCGTTGAACGCCGCGTTGCGCGCGGTGTCCCAGCGCTTGTCGGGGTCGCCGCCGGCCTCGCGCGCGGGCGTGAGCAGCGTCGCGAACGCGCGCTCGCGGGCGAGGAAGGCGATGAAGTCGGCGTACCAGACGTCGGTGCGGACCTCGGCGGTGATCGCGGCCTTGCCCTTGGCCTCGAACCAGTCGATCGTGGCGCGCAGGAGGCGGCGCGTCGCGGGGTCGAGCCGCTCCGGGTCGTAGGTGCCCGGGTTCAGCAGCCGGGAGGTGGTGGAGGCCGTCGCGCTGGTCATGGGCGCAACCCTCTCATGCCGGGTACTAGCCTCGGGGAGATGAGCACCGTCGCCCGCGGGCTGCTGCACTTCGACAACTCCTACGTCCGGGAGCTGGAGGGCCTGTACCTGCCGTGGCAGGCCGCGCCCGCCCCTGAGCCGCGCCTGCTGGCGCTGAACGAGGAGCTGGCCGCCGAGCTCGGCGTCGAGGCGGGCGCGCTGCGCGCGCCCGAGGGCGTCGCCGCGCTCGTGGGCAACGCCGTGCCCGAGAGCGCCGAACCGGGCGCGATGGCCTACGCC
>JAOPZG010000021.1 GCA_025964215.1 Conexibacter sp. | reverse complement strand
CCGGCGACGATCGGCGTCGCCTGCGACAACGAGCCGGAGGCGCGCGCGGCGGTCGCGATCGCCGCGGAGCTCGGCGCCGGCCTCGGCGCGCGGGTGCTCGTGCGCGACGTCGTCGAGTCCGACCTCTGGCCCGCGTTCGGCGGCTACCCGATCGCCATCAACATGGACGCGGTGCTCGAGGACGTCGCCGAGGCGGCGCGGGCGGCGCTGGCTGAGACCTGCGAGGGCCTGCCGGGGACGGTCGAGGCGGCGGTCGTGATCGGCTCGACCTACGAGCAGCTCGACGTGCTCGCCGGCGAGGTCGACCTGCTCGTCTGCGGCTCTCGCGGCTGGGGCGCGATCCGCCGCGTCGTGCTGGGCTCGACCGCGGATCGCCTGATCCACGACGCGCGCTGCCCGGTGCTCGTCGTCCCGCGCACCGCCGTGGAGGCGGAGCGCGAGACGAGCGTGGCGGCGGCCGCCGGCGCCTGAGCGCCGCTACGCGACGGAGGCGGCGGCCGCGACGGCCGCCGTCTCGCGCGGGGCGCTGCCGTCCATCCGGAACACGAGGCGCGGGACCGGCGCGCTGCCGTCGAGGACCTGCTCGACCGCCTCGTTGACGTCCTCGAGCGTGCGCTCCTCGGAGATCACGCGCGTCAGGCCGCGCTGGTGCAGGGCGAAGACCTCCTCGAGGTCGTGGTGCGTGCCGACGATCGACCCGACGATGCTGAGGCCGCCGAGCACGGTCTGGAAGATCGGCACCTTCATCTCGTTCTCGGCCGGCATGCCGACGCAGACCAGGCGGCCGCCGCGCGCCAGCCCGCCGAGCGCGGCCTCGAAGGCCGACGGGTTCACGGCGGTGGAGATCGCCATGTCGGCGCCGCCGAGGCGCTGGAGCGCGGCGGCCGCGTCCTCCTCGCCGGCGTGGATCGTGTGCTCGGCGCCGAGCTCGCGCGCCGTGGCGAGCCGCTCCTCGTTGACGTCGACCGCGACGACCGAGGCGCCGGTGATCCGGGCGTACTGGATCGCGAGGTGGCCGAGGCCGCCCGCGCCGAAGACGGCGACGAGGTCGGAGGAGCGCGCGCCGGAGGTCTTGACCGCCTTGTAGGTGGTGACGCCGGCGCACGTCAGCGGCGCCGCGTCCATCGGGTCGATCCCCGCGGGCACCTTGACGACATGGCGCGCGTAGCCGACCGCGTACTCGGCGAAGCCGCCGTTGATCGAGTACCCCGTGTCGAGCTGGTCGGGGCAGAGCGTCTCGCGGCCGGAGTTGCAGTAGCGGCAGTCGCCGCAGGCGTAGCCGAGCCACGGGATCGCGACCCGATCGCCCACGACGATGCCGTGGGCGTTGCCGGCGCCGAGGCGCTCGACGATCCCGACGCCCTCGTGGCCGGGGATGAACGGCAGCGAGGGCTTGACCGGCCACTCCCCGCGCGCCGCGTGGATGTCGGTGTGGCAGAGCCCGGAGGCCTCGATGCGCACGAGCACCTGCTCGGGCCCGGGCTTGGGGATCGGCACGTCCTCGATGGTGAGCGGACGGTCGAACGCGTGGACGACGGCAGCCTTCATGACGGCACCTCTGTGGGTCGGAGGGACGCCGCCACGGCGAGCGCGAAGCGCTCCACGGCATCCCAGTCGGTGTAGTCGGTGTCCTCGTGGACATCGACGGGACGGTCGGTCTGGTGCTCGATGCGCTTCGCCATCAGGCGCATGACCACGCGCGTGGCGAAGTTGTACTCCTTGAACTGCAGGGCTCCGGCGAACGCCTGGGTGAGCCGCGGGGTCCAGCCGGTCTCGTCGAGCACGTCGTCGATCAGCTGGCGCGTGACGTCGCGCGCCTCGTCGGTGTCGTCGGCCGCGGTCAGCGAGACCGAGAAGAACGCCGACGGGTGGCGGTCGAGCGTCGTGCGATGCTCGGCGATCCACGCGATGGCGCGGTGCTGGTGGTGGCCGGCGTGCACGGAGGCGCCGACGACGAAGCCGTCGAACTCCTCGGGCTCCAGGCGCGGCGTGTGCTCGTCGAGCCGGCGGACGCGCGCGTGGACGCCCTGCTCGCGCAGGACCGCGCCGATCCGGTCGGCGATCTTGGCCGTGTGGCCGTGGGTGCTCGCGTAGAGCACGAGGACGCGGTTCGACATCCCTCCACGCTGCCAGCCGGCAGCGCGTGGACCATCCGCACGGGGCCGCGGACCGCGTCCGTAGTTCCCCGTGCGCGGCGCTCAGGCGTTCGGCGGCTTCGGGACCGGCACGGCCGCCAGCGCGCGTGCGGCGTGGACGAGCACGTGGGCCATCGCGTCGCCGGTGCTGTGGGTCCACTCCTGCTCGTCGGAGGTGAGGTACTCCGCGTCGCTCGGGCCCGGGCCCTTGTTCCAGTAGGTCCAGGCCTGGCCGGGGAAGGTGAAGCCGACGTCGATCGCCGCCTGCGCGAGCTCGGCGATGACGTGATGGGCGCCGTCCTCGTTGCCGGTGACGATCACGCCGCAGACCTTGTTGTAGGCCATCGGCGTGCCGTCGTCCTGGGTCTCGGACATCAGCGCGTCCAGGCGCTCCATCGCGCCCTTGATGACGCTCCCCGGCTGGCCCATCCAGGTCGGCGTCGCGAAGACGACGATGTCGGCCGCGACGACCTTCGCGTGGAGCGCGGGCCAGCCGTCGCCGTCGCGCACCGCCTCGGAGACCACCCCGGGCGCGACGTCGTGGTCGACCAGGCGCACGTGCTCGACCTCCACGCCGTGCTCGGCGAGGCGGTCGCCGACGTAGGCGGCGAGGGCGCCGGTGTTCGAGGTCTCGGGGGACGGCTTGAGGGTGCCGTTGAGGAAGAGCGCGCGCATGTCGGGAGCGCTACCCGCTACGGCCGCGAGCCGATGCCGCTCGCGAGCTCCTGGCGCCGGAACCGTCCCCCGGCGTCGTGGCGCAGCGGCGGCGTCGGGCCGCCGGCGCCGGCGGCGAGGCCGTCGAGCAGCTCCAGGAGCGCGTCGCCCGCGGAGCGCTCCGGCGTCCAGTCGAGCTCGGTCCGCGCGCGCGTCGTGTCCATCACCGGGACG
>JAOPZG010000655.1 GCA_025964215.1 Conexibacter sp. | reverse complement strand
CCCGGCCACCACCGGCGCGAGCGCCGCGGCCTGCTCCCGCCCGCGCGCGGTCAGCGGCGGGTCGAGCTGGCCGCTGTAGCGGCCGGCGGCGTTGAGCGTCGTCTCGCCGTGGCGGATCACGGTCAGGTGGACCAGCGTCTCGTCCATGCGGGGCGGACGATGACAGGCGGCAGGTCTCGGCCCCGCCGCGCCGAACCCCGGACGGGCTGATGACCGAGCTCTTCCGCGATCTCGCCGAGGGCGATCCGCCGCGCGCGCTCAACCGCGGGCTCTGGGCGCGGCGCGCGGCGATGACGGTGCTCGCCGTGGTCGTGGTCGTCGCGCTGCTCGACGTCCTCGGCCAGCGCGCGAGCCGCTCCTCGGCCGCCGGCCCGGCGGCGGCGCTGTCCCTGCGCGCGCCGAAGGTCGTCCGCGGCGGCCTGCTCTTCGAGTCGCGCGTGGAGATCACCGCGCGCCGCGCGATCGACCATCCGCGGCTCGTGCTCGCCGACGGCTGGGTCGAGGGGATGCAGGTCAACTCGGTCTCGCCCGACGCCGAGGGCACGACCTCGCGCGGCGGCGACGTCGTGCTGAGCTTCCCCGCGCTGCGCGCCGGCGAGCGGCGGACCATCCGCATGCAGTTCCAGGTCGACCCCACCAACGTCGGCCACCGCTCCTACGACCTCGAGCTCGACGACGCGGAGACCGCGCTCGCGCGCATCGACCGGACCCTCACGATCCTCCCCTGAGCCATGGACCTCGTCCTCCGCACCGCCTTCGTCTTCTTCCTCATCCTGATCGTCACCCGCGCGGTCGGCCGCCGCGAGCTGAGCTCGATGGAGCCGTTCGACGTCATCCTGCTCGTCGTCATCGGCGACATGGTCCAGCAGGGCGTGACGCAGAGCGACTACTCGCTCACCGGCACGACCACGGTCATCGCGACGCTCGCCGTCCTGACCGTCGCGACCGGCTACCTGAGCTTCCGCGTCGGCCGGCTGCGGCCGCTGCTGGAGGGCGAGCCGATCGTCCTGATCGCCAACGGCGAGATCCGCCGCGAGGCGCTGCGCCGCCAGCGCATCACCATCGACGAGCTCGGCGCCGAGGCCCGCCAGTCGCAGATCGGCTCGCTGCGCGACGTCCGCTTCGCGGTCCTGGAGACCGGCGGCCAGATCTCGTTCGTCACCGACTGAGGACCGCGGGCGCGAAGGGGTCGCCGGCGCGGCCTTGGTCGGCGCGCCGAGTTGGCGCGATCGAACGCTGCCGCGCGCCCCGCGCGGGTAGGGCCACGGTATGACCCTCCACATCGACCGCGTCGAGGACTGGCTCGGACAGGCCGTCACCGACCGTGACGGCGAGAAGATCGGCAAGTTGGAGGACATCGTCTTCGCCGAGGACGGGAGCCCGTTGCTGGGGGTGGTCGCGACGGGGCTGCTGGGGCGGCGGACGAGCCTGTTCCCGCTCGAGGGCGCGACGCTGTCGCCGAGCAGCATCTCGATCTCCTACGCCAAGAGCGAGGTGAAGGACGCGCCGTCGCTCGACGACCCAGCCACCATGACGGTCAAGGTCGAGGACGAGGCGACGGGGTACTACCGCCAGCCGCTGCGCGAGCACGCCCCCGACGAGCGCTACACGACGGCGCGCGAGCGGGTGCGGCTGGCCGAGGAGGCGGAGGCGGCCGACCAGCGGGCGCTCGCCCTCGAGCAGCGCGCCGCCGTCCTCGGCACCGAGGCCGACCAGGCGGCCGTCGCGGTCGCCGAGGCGCAGCAGCGCGCGAAGGACCTCGCCGCGCAGCGCGACGCCGCGGTCGCCGAGGCCACCGCCGCCCGCGCCGAGCACGCCAAGCTCCTGGACCGCGTCCCGCGCTGAGCGATGCCACGGTCGCTCTGGAACGGGACCATCGCCTTCGGCGCCGTCGCGGTCCCGATCAAGCTCTACTCCGCCGTCGACGCCAAGACGGTGCACTTCCACGAGGTGCACCTGGAGGACGGCGCGCGGATCGAGCACCGGACCTTCTGCTCGAAGGAGGACAAGGAGGTCCCGCGCGAGGAGGTCGTCAAGGGCTACGAGCTCACCAACGGCCGCTACGTCGTGGTCGACAAGGAGGAGATCGACGCCGCCGGCGGCTCGCGCTCGCGCATCATCGACGTCGAGCACTTCGTCCCGGCGGCCGACATCGACCCGGTGTACTACGCCAAGGCCTACTTCTTGGGCGCCCGCGAGGAGGGCGCCGCCGCCTACCGCCTCCTCCACGACGCGCTCGAGCGCACCGAGCGCGCGGCGATCGGCCGCTTCACCTTCCACCAGCGCGAGTACCTCGTCGCGATCCGCGCCTACGAGCGCGTGCTCGCGCTGCACACGATGCGCTTCGCCGACGAGCTCGTCACGCCCAAGCAGCTCGACGTCCCGCGCCGCGCGCGCAAGCCCGACGCCAAGGAGGTCAAGATGGCCGAGCGGCTGATCGACGCGCTCCACGAGCCCTTCAAGCCCGGCCGCCTCCACGACGAGTACCGCGAGGCCGTGCTCGCCGCGATCGAGGCGAAGGCCGAGGGCAAGGAGCCCGCGCCGGCGCCCGAGCCCGAGACCGATCCGCCCGACGACCTCCTCGCCGCCCTGCGCGCGAGCTTGGACGACAAGAAGCCCAAGGCCAAGCGGAAGCGCAAGACGAAGGCCAAGGCCTGATGCCCCGCTCCCTCTGGACCGGCGCCCTGAGCTTCGGCCTCGTCAACGTCCCGATCGCGCTCTACTCCGCCGCGCGCGACCTCGACGTCCACTTCCACCAGCTCCACGAGCAGGACGGCGCGCGCATCGAGGTCCGGCGCTTCTGCGCGAAGGAGGACGCCGAGGTCCCGTACGAGGAGATCGGCCACGGCTACGAGCTCGACTCCGGCAAGCAGGTCGTCCTCACCGACGCCGACCTCGAGGCGGTCGCCCCGCGCCGCACGCGCACGATCGAGATCGCCTCGTTCGTCGACGCCGAGGAGCTCGACCCCATCCTCTTCGACCACCCCTACTGGCTCGTCCCCACCGGCGAGGCCGAGGGCCCGCGCCGCGCCTACCGCCTGCTGGTCGACGCGATGGAGGACGCCGGCCGCGTCGCCCTCGGGCGCTTCGTCCTGCGCAGCAAGGAGTACCTCGTCGCCGTCCGCCCCCGCGACGGCCTGCTCGCCCTCACCACGATGCTGTTCCCCGACGAGGTCCGCCCCACCAAGGACATCGACAACGGCGGCCGTAAGCCCGCCGAGGCCGCGCTCGACCAGGCCGTCAAGCTGGTCGAGGCGCTCGGTCAGGACTTCGACCCCACCAACTACGCCGACGAGCACCGCAAGCGCCTGCGCAAGGTCATCGAGGACAAGCAGAAGGACCACACGATCGCGGCGCCGGAGCAGGACGACGAGCCCGAGCCCCCACAGGACCTGATGGCCGCCCTGAAGGCCTCGATGAAGGAGCTCGCGAAGGCCGGCTAGAGCGACTCCACCGTCTTGGTCCCCAGCGCCAGCTCCTCCAGCCGCCGCAGCGAGACGTCGTTGCGCCGCTTGACCAGCGGGTCGGTGAGCGGGTTGATCGCCAGCCGCGAGAGCAGGTCGCCCGCCGTCTCGTCCATCGTCACGAGCGTCCCGCCGCCGCGGCGCTCGAGCATCAGCTCCACGAGCGCGGTCCCGAACAGCGGCCGCGCCCGCGCGTGCAGCCGCAGCAGCCGCGGCGCGTCGATCGTCAGGACCTCGGTGTCGTCGTTGACCTTGATCGGGCCGACGCCGACGCGGTGGTGGAAGCGCGAGCCCTTCGCCGGCCACGCCCCATCCGCGTCGCGGATCGTGTCGGAGCCGACGACCCAGTAGCCGTAGCTCGCCGGGTCGGAGAGGACCTCGAAGATCCGCTCGGGGGAGGTGGGGATGAGGCGCTCGGTGCGTGCCATGGGACAGGAAGCTTCCCGGCTCGCCACGGGGCCAACCACCGCAGCCGCGCCAAGCTCCAAGTCGGTGATTCAAGCGGCGACACCTGGGTACGCTGTCTGACAGGGAACGTGCGGATCCGGCCCCCGCCGGACACGTGCGGTCCTCCCGAAGTTCTGCGAGGAAGCGTGGGAAGGCGGTCTGGCCGGCTCCCACGAGGCTCACAGGTTCCGCGTCTCCGTCCGCCGTCCTGGAAGGCCCTTCACCGTGACATCCCTGGCCCCTGCGCCCGCGCGCGACTCCGCATCGCGCGACGCCACCTTGCTCGCCGAGTACGCCCGCACGCGCGACCCCGCGCTGCGCGACAGCCTCGTGCGCCGCTACCTCCCCCTCGCCCGCTACGCCGCCGGCCAGTACGCCCGCGGGAGCGAGCCGTTCGACGACCTGCTCCAGGTCGCCTCCATCGGATTGTTGAAGGCCATCGACCGCTTCGACCCCGAGCGCGGGATCGCCTTCAGCAGCTACGCCCTGCCGACGATGTCGGGCGAGCTGCGCCGCCACTTCCGCGACCGCGGCTGGGCCGTCCGCCCGCCGCGCGACCTGCTCGAGCAGGCGCTCAACGTCGACAAGAGCAGCGCCGAGCTCCAGCGCCGGCTCGGGCGCGCGCCGACGGTCGCCGAGCTCGCCACCGAGACGGGCCTCGACGCCGAGGCCGTCCTCGACGCGCGCCAGGCGCTGAGCGCGCGGACCTTCACCTCGCTCTCGGCGCCCCCGGGCCCCGACGGCGCCGAGGACACCGCCGCGACGATCCTCGACCGCCGCTTCGGCGTCACCGACGACGGCTTCGCGACCGCCGAGGCGCGCGCGACGCTCGACACGCTGCTGGCCCAGCTCCCGCTGCGCGAGCGCCGGATCGTGCAGCTGCGCTTCACCGAGGACCTGACCCAGGCCGAGATCGGCGAGCTCGTCGGCGTCTCGCAGATGCAGGTCTCGCGGCTGCTGCGCGGGAGCCTCGAGCGCCTTCGCGCGGTCGCCGGCGCCGGCGCCGGCGCGGGTCAGTCCGCGCGATAGGCGAGGTGGACGCGCGGGCTCGTGCGGTAGAAGAGCGCGTCGCGGTGCAGGACCGAGCGCGGGTCGAGCGGGTCGAGCAGGCAGTCGAGCGCCCGCGCGTCCTCGGCGTCGAGCCGGTGGCCGGCGACGGCGCGCAACCGCCCA
>JAOPZG010000649.1 GCA_025964215.1 Conexibacter sp. | reverse complement strand
GATCTACAACGTGGCGCTCAACGAGGCAGAGCGCCACGTCGACGCCGGGACCGCGGCGATGCTCGTCAACGTCGGCCCCGTGCTGATCGCCGTGCTCGCCGGCCTGCTGCTGCACGAGGGCTTCCCGCGCACGCTCGTCGCCGGCTGCGCGGTCGCCTTCGCCGGCGCGGTGGTGATCGGCGCCGCGACCTCGCACGACGGGCTGCGACCGAACGTCGGCACGCTGCTCTGCCTCGTCGCCGCGGTCACCTACGCGGGCGGCGTCATCACCCAGAAGCCGCTGCTCGCGCGCACCTCGCCGCTGACGATCACCTGGCTGGCGTGCCTGGTCGGGGCGGCGTGCTGCCTGCCGTTCGGCCCGCAGCTCGTGGGCGAGCTCGGCGACGCGAGCGGCGGGACCCTCGCATGGACCGCCTACCTCGGCCTCTTCCCCACCGCGATCGCGTTCACGACGTGGGCCTACGCGCTGTCGCACACGAGCGCCGGCCGGATGGGTGCGACGACCTACCTCGTCCCGCCGCTGGCGACCCTGATGGGCTGGGCGTACTTCGGCGAGACGCCGCCGACGCTCGCGCTCGGCGGCGGCGTGCTGTGTCTGACGGGTGCCGCGCTCGCACGGAGGGGCCGATGAGGCGCTTAGGCTTCGCGCCCATGACGGAGATCCTCCGGCTCGCCGCGTTCACCGACGTCCCCGAGGGCGGCAACCCGGCCGGCGTCGTGCTCGACGCCACGGCGCTGGCCCCCGCGACGATGCAGGCGATCGCCGCCGAGGTCGGCTACTCGGAGACCGCGTTCCTGACCGCCGACGGCGGCGCCGACCGCACGTACGACGTGCGCTACTTCAGCCCGGCCGTCGAGGTGCCGTTCTGCGGCCACGCGACGATCGCGACCGCCGTCGCGCTCGCCCGGCGCGACGGCGCCGGCGACCTCCTGCTCAACACCCAGGCCGGGCCCGTCGCGGTCCGCACGCAGCGCGACGGCGAGGAGGTCACCGCGACGCTCACCTCCGTCCCGCCGCACGTCGAGCCGCCGCTCGCGGACGACGAGCTGGCGCCGGCGCTCGCGGCGCTGGGCTGGTCTGCGGCAGACCTCGACCCGGCGCTCCCGCCGCGCGTCGCCTACGCGGGCGCCCACCACCTGATCCTCGCGGCGCGGACGCGCGAACGGCTGGCCGACCTGGACTACGACTTCGCCGCGCTCGAGTCCTATATGTCGGCGCGCGATCTGACCACGGTCGACCTCGTCTTCCGCGAGGACGCGACCACGTTCCACGCACGCAACCCGTTCCCGGTCGGCGGCGTGGTCGAGGACCCGGCCACCGGCGCGGCCGCCGCGGCGTTCAGCGCCTACTTGCGCGCGCTGGCGCTCGTCACGCCGCCGGCGCGGGTGACCGTGCGCCAGGGCGAGGACATGGGCCGGCCGAGCCTGCTGCTCGTGGACCTCGACGCGGGCGAGGGCGGGATCCACGTGACGGGGCGGGCCGTGCCGATCCCGGAGGACGCCGCGTGAGCGCCGCCGCCGAGCTCGCGCCCGGCCTGTGGCGCTGGACCGCGCGCCACCCCGACTGGCATCCCGGCGAGTTCGGTGCCGAGGTCGCGAGCTTCGCGCTCGTCGCGGGCGAGGAGCTGCTGCTCGTCGATCCGCTGCTGCCGGGCGATGACGATGGCGATGGCCCGGACGCGGTCCTCGCGACCCTCGACGCCCTCGCCGCGGCGGCGGCGTCCACCACCGTCCTCATCACCATCGGCTACCACGTCCGCTCGGCCGAGCCGCTGCGCGACCGCTACGACGCGCCGATCCACGGGCCGCGCACCGTCGCCGGCCGGCTCGGCGACACCAAGGCCTTCACCATCCTCGAGCCCGGCGTGCCAGGCCCGGGTGGCGTGGTCGCCCACGCGATCGGCCGGCCACGCCGCAGCGAGCTGCCGCTCTGGCTCCCCTCGCACGCCGCGCTCGCCTTCGGCGACGCGCTCGTCACCACGACCGCCGGCGAGCTGCGCATGTGGTGCCAGGAGCCCCGCGACGAGCAGCGCATCGCCTTTTACCGCGACCGCTTCGCCCCGACGCTCGCAGCCCTCCGCGACCTCCCCGCCCGCCGCATCCTCACCACGCACGGCCCGCCGATCCTCGACGACGGCGGACGACACCTCGCCGCCGCCCTCGACGCGGAGCCGTGGTTCCACCACGAGTGAGGCGGCGTCCGGTGCGGCGCGCAGCGGGCACCACGGCGCCGCGCCGGCTGACCGCTCGCGCCGCCCCGCCACTCTTGCCTCACATCGGCGACGACGGCCGCGCCATCCCCTCGGCGAGGTCGCCGAAGCCCGGCGCCAGGATCGCGCCCGGCTGGCCGATGATCTGCTCGGCGACGACGGCCTCGGTGGTCAGCATCAGCGCCGCGACCGACGCGGCGTGCTGCAAGGACAGCCTCGTCACGCGGACGGGGTCGATCACGCCGGACTCGATGAGGTCGCCGAAGGCGCCGGTCAAGGCGTTCAACCCGTGCCCCTCGGGCATCGCCCGGACCTGGTCGACGACCGCGCTCCCGTCGTAGCCCGCGTTCGACGCGATCCAGAAGAGCGGGTCGGCCAGGACCGACCGGACGACGTCCACGCCCGCGCCTGCGTCGCCCTCGAGCCCGACGTCGGCCAGCGCGCGCTCGGCGCGCAGCAGCGCGGCGCCGCCGCCCGGGACGATCCCCTCGGACATCGCGGCGCGCGAGGCCGCCAGCGAGCCCTCGGTCCGCCGTAGCTTCTCCTTGGTCTCGACCGCCGTCGCGCCGCCGACGCGGATCACGGCCAGCCGTGAGGACAACCGGGCGCGGCGCTCGCGCAGCGAGTCGATGTCCGTCTCGTTGGTCGCGCGCTCGAGCTCGACCGAGATCTCGTGCATCCGCCCGGCGACGGCCTCCTCGGTCCCCGCGCCCTCGATGAACGTGGTGCTGTCCTCGCTCACGATCACGCGGCGGGCGCGGCCGAGCGTCTCGAGCTCGACCTGCTCCAGCGACAGCCCCGCCTCCGGCGTGATGACCCGCCCGCCGGTGAACGCGGCCAAGTCCTCCAGGTAGGCGATCCGGCGGTGGCCGAAGCCC
>JAOPZG010000611.1 GCA_025964215.1 Conexibacter sp. | reverse complement strand
CGCGCTCGCCGGCGTCGAGCTGATCGTCGAGCGTGCTCGAGAGCCAGTCCTCGCGCGCGGCGCGCGAGTCGGCGATCGTCCGGCGGCCCGCGGGCGTCAGCTCGACGATCGCGCGGCGGCCGTCGGCGGGGTCGGGGCGGCGCGAGACGAGCCCCGCGGACTCGAGCTCCCTGACCGTCTGGGCCATCGACTGCGGGCGCATCCGCTGCGTGGCCGCGAGCTCGCTGACGCTCGCCGGTCCCTCGCGGTCGAGCAGCCCGATCACCGACAGCAGCGGGATCGGCGGGCCGGGCTCGGCGCGCAGGCGGCGCACGACGCGGCCGAGCGTCTCGCGCAGCTCGTGCGCGAGGTGCGTGGTCGAGGGCGTGGGCGACGGCGCCGGTGCGGCCATGGGCGTCGATCCTAGCGCCTGGGTCAACAGGCCACCTGTACAGGTAGCCTGTATATTGTCGTCGCAGTGCGCACCGTGTCCCCCGACCGCTACAAGTGGGTCGCCCTCTCCAACGCGACGCTCGCCGTGCTCCTCGCGACGCTCGACGGGTCGATCACGATCATCGCGATGCCCGACATCTTCCGGGGCATCCACCTCGACCCGCTCGTCCCGGCGAACTCGTTCTACCTGCTGTGGATGATCTTGGGGTACCTGGTCGTCACGAGCGTGTTGATCGTGAGCCTCGGCCGCCTCGGCGACATGGTCGGCCGGGTCAAGATCTACAACCTGGGCTTCGTCATCTACACGGTGGCCTCGCTGCTGCTGGCGATCGACTGGATGACGGGGCGCAACGGCGCGACGTACCTGATCGTCATGCGGATCGTCCAGGGCGTCGGCGGCGCGTGCCTGCTCGCCAACGCGGCGGCGATCATCACCGACGCGTTCCCCACGCACCAGCGCGGGATGGCGTTGGGCATGAACAACATCGTCGGCGTCAGCGGCACGTTCATCGGGTTGATCCTCGGCGGGATCCTCGCCCCGATCGACTGGCGCCTCGTCTTCCTGATCTCGGTGCCGGTCGGCGTCTTCGGGACGGTCTGGGCCTACCTCGGCCTGCGCGAGCTGAGCACGCCGCGCCGCGCGCGCGTGGACTGGGGCGGCAACCTGACGTTCGCGCTCGGCCTCGTGCTGCTGATGACCGCGGTGACCTACGGGATCCGGCCCGCGGGCGGCCACGCGATCGGCTGGGGCAGCCCGAAGGTCCTCGGCCTGCTCGGCGCCTCGGCGCTCTCGCTGATCGCCTTCTGGATCATCGAGACGCGCGTCACCGACCCGATGTTCCGGCTGCCGCTGTTCCGGATCCGCGCCTTCACCTTCGGGACGCTCTCGACGTTCCTCTCCTCGGTCTCGCGCGGCGGGCTGATGTTCATGTTGATCATCTGGCTCCAGGGCATCTGGCTGCCGCAGCACGGCTACAGCTTCACCGAGACGCCGCTGTGGGCCGGCATCTACATGCTGCCGCTGACCGTCGGGATGCTCGTCGCCGGGCCGACCTCGGGCTACTTCTCCGACCGCTTCGGCGCGCGCCCGTTCGCGACCGCCGGGATGGTGCTCACCGCGCTCGGCTTCGGGTTGTTGATGCTCTTGCCAACGGACTTCAAGTACCCCGTCTTCGGCGCGATCCTGTTCCTGATCGGCGCGTCGATGGGCATGTTCGCCTCGCCCAACCGCGCGGCGGTGATGAACAGCCTGCCCAAGCGCGACCGCGGCGCCGGCGGCGCGATGAACCAGACCTTCCAGAACTCCGCGCAGGTGCTGTCGATCGGGATCTTCTTCACGTTGATGATCATCGGCCTCGCCTCGACCCTCCCCCACACGCTGAGCAGCGGGCTGCAGGCCCACGGCGTCGACCCGGCGACCGCGCACTCCGTCGCGTCGCTGCCGCCGGTCTCGATCCTGTTCGCCGCGTTCCTGGGGTACAACCCGGTCCAGCACCTGCTCGGCCCGCACGCGCTCCACGCGCTCTCCGCGCACGACCAGGCGACGCTGACCGGCAGCTCGTTCTTCCCGCACTTGATCTCGGCGCCGTTCCGCAGCGGCCTGCACGCGGCGTTCTCGTTCGCGATCGTCGCCTGCCTGATCGCCGCCGCGGCCTCGCTGCTGCGCGGCGGGCGGATGGTCGACGAGGGCGAGGACGAGGACGCACACACGACCCCGAAGGAGCTCCATGCAGATCCAGTGGTACGGCCAGTCCACGTTCCGTCTCGTTGAGGGCGACGCGAGCGTCGTCATCGACCCGTTCGACCTCGCCGCGATCACGGCGTACGGGCGCCGGTGGGACTACCCCGCGCTCGACGGCGTGACCGCCGACCTGCTCCTGGTCACCCACGAGCACGCCGACCACAACGGGGTCGAGGCGGTCGGCGGCGACCCGGCGACCCTGCGCTCCACGGCGGGCACGCACGACTCGCCGATCGGCGCGGTGACCGGCGTCGCCTCCGAGCACGACGAGGTCGCCGGCACGGAGCGCGGGCCGAACACGATCTTCGTCTTCGCGCTCGGCGGCCTGCGCGTCGCGCACCTCGGCGACCTCGGCCAGCGCGAGCTGCGCCCCGAGCAGACCGCCGCGATCGGCACCGTCGACGTCCTCTTCGTCCCGGTCGGCGGCCACGCGACGATCGGCGCGGAGGCGGCGACCGACGTCGTCGCGAACCTCAGCCCCCGCGTGATCATCCCCATGCACTACCGGACCGAGCGCATCGACTTCCTCGAGCCGGCCGACGACTTCCTGGCGCGGGCGCGCACGGTGCGGCGCCTGGAGACGCCGGCCTTCGAGGTCGCCGACGTCCTCGGGGAGGACGGACCGGTCGTGGCGGTGCCCGCCGCGCCGTAGGCTCTGCGCGATGCCCGACCTCACCTTCGTCGCCGCCTCCGGCACCCTCGGCGCCTACGTCGCCCGGCCGGAGGGCGACGGGCCGTGGCCGGGCGTGGTCGTGATCCAGGACGCGCTCGGCATGGGCGACGACCTCCGCGCCCAGGCCGACCGCCTCGCCGCAGGCGGCTACCTCGCCTTCGCGCCCGACCTCTACTCCGGCCGCGGCCTGCGCTGCGTGGTCGCGACGATCGCCTCCTCGCGCAGCGGCAAGGGCCCGGCCTACCGGGACATCGAGGCCGCGCGGCAATGGCTCGCCGGTCAGGAGGACTGCACGGGGCGGATCGGCATCATCGGCTTCTGCATGGGCGGCGGCTTCGCGCTGCTGAGCGCGCCCCAGCTCGACTTCGCCGCCGCGGCCGTGAACTACGGCGAGGTGCCGAAGGAGACGGCGCGGCTCGCGGGCGCGTGCCCGGTCGTCGGCAGCTACGGCAAGCGCGACCGCGCGATGGGCGGCCGCGCCGCGCGGCTCGAGACCGCGCTGACCGAGCTCGGCGTCCGCCACGACGTCAAGGAGTACCCGGACGCCGGCCACTCGTTCATGAACAAGATCGGCGGCCCGCGGCGCCAGCGCCTGCTGCACGTCGCGGGCGCGGCGTACCACGGGCCGTCGGCGCAGGACGCGTGGGCGCGGATCCTGGCGTTCTTCGACGCGGAGCTGCGGGAGGCGTAGCCCGCCGGCGCTCAGCCCGCGAGCGGGCGGGCGGAACCCGCGCACGAACAGCCCCGACGCATCGTCCAGGCCCGTGCACGTGTCCTCCAGGCGGGCCTGGCGCGCGGCGGTGGTCGATCGTCATCGCCGAGCGTGGCGGCCATCCTGCCAGGCGACTCGCCTCAAAGGCAGTCCACCGATGCCGTGCTCGCCGACGTCAGCTTCTTGCCCTTGACCGTCACGGACACCTTCAGGCCGTAGCTGCCGTCGATGAAGTTCGACGTCCCGCCACCGGTCGGCAGCATGTCGAAGCGGAAGTAGTCGTTGGGACCCTGCGGGCCGCCGAAGATCGACACCTGGTTCCTGCCCTTGCTCTTGAAGAGCCCCTCGCCGAACGTCCCCTCGTAGACGTTGGCGCCGGGCCCGCCGCCGCGGCCGGCGGTGTCCCACGGCGTGGTGAACGTCAGCGTCATCGGCGCGCTCTTCGGGACGTGCGCGGCGTTGACGAAGCCGAAGAGCGTCAGGCTCTGCGGCGTCAGCGACGGGCCGCCGATCGTGTAGCAGCCGTTCGTGCCGTCGTCGCGCTTCACCTTCGCCCCGCGGCTCAAGTACCACTGGTTGAGCGAGAGCCCGACGACCTTCAGCGACGGCTTCTTGCTCGCGGCCTGCGCGCCGGCTGGAAGCGCGGCGGCGAGGGTGGCGAGGAGGGCGATCGCGAGGGCGTGACGGTGCATCGCGCGACCCTAGCCGCGCGCGCGACCGCGAGCCGCGGCGCGATACGCGGGACCGCGTACGCGGCGTCTGGGAGGATCGCCGCCATGACCGCCTTCGTCACCGCGGGCCGACCCGCCGCCGCTCCAGCGCCGGCTCGCGCGCGGCTGACCCGGTGCGGGTCGCGCACCGGTACCCTCAGGGCATGGACCAGACGGACGCAGGCGATCTCGTGAAGCTCGTCACCGGGACCCACGAGACCGACGGCATCATCTTCGACGCCACCGGTGGCGCGAAGGTCGTCGTCGCGCTCGTCGACCGCGAGCGCGGCCCGGTCATGCGGACCGTCGACCTGAGCG
>JAOPZG010000601.1 GCA_025964215.1 Conexibacter sp. | reverse complement strand
CGAGGTGAAGAACGCGGCGCCGTAGAGCAGCGGCGGCAGGAACGCGACGAGGATCACGTCGGGGTCGAGCTCGAACTCGTCCACGCCGGGCACGAAGGCGAGCAGCGTCCCGCCGGCGGTCAGCAGGATCGGGTACGGGATCCGCGTGCGGTCGGCGGCGAGGAGGAGGGCCCCGGCCCCGAACAGGACCGCGAGGACCACGAGGTCGCCGTGCATGGCTCGGAGACTAGAAGGCGCCCGGCGCTACGGGGTGCTGAGCGTCGCGACCGCGCGGGCGGCGACGAGTCGCTGCGCGCTCATCGCGCGGAGACGGTCGCCACGGCCAGCGCGGCGACGCCCTCGCCGCGGCCGACGAAGCCGAGGCCCTCGCCGGTCGAGGCCTTCACGTTGACCTGCCCGCCGTCGAGGCCGAGCGCTTCGGCGAGCGTCGCCCGGATCGCCGCGCGGTGCGGCGAGAGCTTCGGGCGCTCCATGATCACGGTGGAGTCGACGTGGTCGATCGCGAAGCCGGCGCTCCTGACCCGCGCGACGACGTCGCGCAGCAGCACGAGCGAGTCGGCGTCCTTGAAGGCCGCGTCGGTGTCGGGGAAGTGCGCGCCGATGTCGTCGAGGCCGGCGGCGCCGAGCAGCGCGTCGATGATCGCGTGCGTCAGGACGTCGGCGTCGGAGTGGCCGAGCAGGCCGTGGGTGTGCTCGAGCTCGACGCCGCCGAGGATCAGCTTGCGCTCCGCGACGAGCTTGTGCGAGTCCCAGCCGATGCCGGTGCGGACGGACGGGGTCACGTCGGGCCGATCGGCTCGAGCGTCACGTTGCGGTGCTCGAAGACGGCGATCTCGGTGACGCCGACCTCGCTGAGCAGCTCCAAGGCCTTGTCGTACTCGAAGCCGAGCTGCTCGGGCGTGTGCGCGTCGCTGCTCAAGGCGATGGGGTTGCCCGCGTCCACGATCATCTCCAGGAACGCGCGGTCGGGGTAGATCTCGCCGACCGGCTTGCGCAGCCCGGCGGTCGAGAGCTCGATCGCGATCCCCGACTCGGCGATCTGCTCCATCGCCAGGTCGTAGTAGAAGCGCAGGTCCTTCTCGGGCCAGGGGCGCTCCTTGCCCCAGTGCTTGACGAGGTCCGGGTGGGCCAGGATGTCGAACATCCCGCTGGCGGCCAGCTCGCCCAGCCACGTGAAGTACGTCTTCCACACGTGGTCGGCGGAGCGCGCGGTGTTCCACACGTCGAAGCGGTCGTAGTCGAGCGCGCCCTCGGCCAGGAAGTGGATCGAGCCGACGACGTAGTCCCAGTCCTGGCGCTCGAGCAGCCCGCGCATCTGCTCCTCGCGCCCGGGGATGAAGTCGGCCTCGATGCCGAGCTTCAGGTCGGTCGAGCCGCGGACGAACTCGCAGTAGCGGTCGATGTCGTCGTGCGCGTTCTCGACCCACAGCGGGTGCTGCCAGACGTCGAGCGCGGCGGTGAAGCGGTAGATGTGCTCGGCCACGCCGAGCTCGGCGATGCCGCGCTCGGCGGCCGCCTCGCGGTAGCGCGCGGCGTTGTCCTCCGTGAAGTACTCGGCGGCGGTGGTGTTCGGCGCGTCGGGGCGCAGGTGGACGTGGTAGTCGGTCAGCAAGGTGGTGGTGTCGCCCTAGCGGCGTCGCAGGAGGAGGTCGGCGAGGCGGAGGTCCTCCGGCGTCGTGACCTTGAAGTTCTCGCGGGGGCACTCTACGAGGCGGACGGTGCCGCCCATGGTCTCGACCAGCGACGCGTCGTCGGTCGCGGCGGCGACGACCTCGTGCGGCTGCGCGAGCGCGCGCTCGAGGACCTCGCGGCGGAAGACCTGCGGGGTCTGGATGGCCCAGAGCCCGGCGCGGTCGAGGGTGCGCGCGACGGTCGGCGCGGCGTCGCCGCCGTCGTCCTGCTTGATGGTGTCGGCGACGCGCGCGGCGGCGATCGCCGCGTCGGCCTCGCCGTCGAGGCCGGCGAGCACCGCCCGGATGATCTCCGGCGTGACGAGCGGCCGGGCGGCGTCGTGGACGAGGACGGGGTCGCCGGCGAGCGTGTGGTGCAGCGCCGCGCGCACGGAGTGCGAGCGCTCGTCGCCGCCGAAGACGCCGGTCGTGCCGGCCGGCGCCTCGATGCCCGGGGGCGTCGCGACGACGATGTGCACGATCTCGGGCACCGCCTTCAGGGCGTCGATCGACCACTCCAACATGGAACGGCCCCCACACATGACGAACGCCTTGGGACCGGAGGACCCAAGGCGCTCGCCACGTCCGGCGGCCACGACGAGCGCGACCGCTGACATCAGATGATGTCCTACACCTTCGCTGCGGCGGCGAGGCGCTCGGCCGACGACTTCAGCAAGTCGTCGAGGTACGACTCGGCGTCGTCCTCGCTCTTCTCCAACGCGTACATCAACTCGGAGGCGAGGATCTTCTTCGCGCGGGTGAACATCTGCTTCTCACCCGTCGACAGGCCCTTGTCGTGCTCGCGGATCGCCAGGTTGCGGACGACCTCGGCCAGCTCGTAGATGTCGCCGGTCTTGATCTTGTCGCGGTTGTGCTTGAACCGGCGGTTCCAGTTCTTCGGCATCTCCGACAGCTCGTCCTGCAGGACGGCGAGGACCTTCTTGACGCTCTCCTCGTCGATGACGCGACGGAGGCCGGCGATGCCGGCGTTCTCGCACGGGACCATCACCGTCATGTCGTTGTGCAAGATCTTGATGGTGAGGTACTCGCGCTCCTCACCGAACATCTTCTTGACTTCCTTCTTGAGGACCTGCCCCGCCCCGTGATGCGGGTATACGACGTCGTCGCCGATCGCGAAGTCGATGTTCACGATCTCGGGGATGTCGAGGTCTTCCAGGAACTGCTCTTCGGTGCTACCGGGAATGATGGTCCTCCTTGGTTGAGCCGCTCACCGGGGAGATGGGCGACCACGTTTCCAGCCGGGTCTCGTCCGAGACCACGATCTAGGTCTGCAGGTACCGATCGACGAGGTTGATCTCCTGCAACCGGCGAAGGCCCTCGCGGATGTCCTTCGCACGAATCTCTCCGACGCCCTCGACGGTCTCGAGCTCCGCGTCTGTGGCGGCGAGCAGCTCGTCGAGGCCCCCGAACTCCTTCACGATCTGGGCGACGACGAGCTTCGGGAGCCGGGGGACGCGCCCCAGGATCCGGAAGCCGCGCGGCGAGACCGGGTAGTCGAGGGTGTTCAGCTTGCGGTCGTAGCCCAT
>JAOPZG010000563.1 GCA_025964215.1 Conexibacter sp. | reverse complement strand
CCCGCCGACGCCGAGCGGCGGCCGCGACGCCGGGCCCGGCAGCTCGCCCGCCGCGCCGTCCGCGACGAGGATCGGCAGCGGATGGCCGGCGACCCGCACGATCGCCGAGCGGCGGTCGGGCGCGACGCTGACCATGCAGGCCGTGGCGAAGACCTCGTCGGCGAGCCGCTCGTGGACGAGGACCTGCTCGAGCGTGCCCAGCAGCTCGTCGGCGCCGCGGCCGCCGAGCACGAGCGTCCGCCAGGCGATCCGCAGGCAGACGCCGAGCGCCGCCGCGTCCGGGTCGTGGCCGCAGACGTCGCCGATGACCGCGTGCAGCGTGCCGTCGGCGACCTCGACCACGTCGTAGAAGTCGCCGCCCAGCAGCGCGCGCTCGCGGCCGGGGCGGTAGCCGCTGTCGACGGCCACGGCCGGGTCGCTGACCAGCGGGCGCGGCAGCAGCCCGCGCTCCAGCCGCGCGTTCTCCTCGGCCGTCAGGTTCGCGGCGCGCAGCTCGGCCTGGACGACCTCCGCGCGCTGGCGCTCGACGGCGTAGCGGATCGACCGGGCCAGCAGCTCGCCGTCGACGCGGCCCTTGACGAGGTAGTCCTGGGCGCCGGCGGCGACGGCCTCCAGGCCGCGCGCGGTGTCCGACAGGCCGGTGAGCACGAGCATCGGGACCAGCGGCGCGGCCTCGCGCAGCCGGTGCAGGGCGACGAGCCCGTCGGCGTCCGGGAGCCCCAGGTCGAGGACCACGCAGGCGACGTCGGCCGGCAGCGCCTCCTCGGCGCCGGCCACCGTGCGCGCCCGCTGGACGGCCACGGCGAGATCGGCGTCGCCGAGCAGCTCCTCGAAGAGGAAGGCGTCGCCGTCGTCGTCCTCCACCAGCAGGACGCGCAACGTCGTCACCGGCAGGACTTCCGTGGGGCCTGGACCGGCCGGCACGTGCACGGCGCCAACCTACACGCGCCGGGGCACGAGGTCAGCCGCGATCCGGTCGATCGGGGTAGACGTCGTCGATCGTCACGCACGCGACGTAGGGCGCGCCGGCCGCCGCCTCGATCTTCTCGGCGCCGCCGGCGAGGCGGTCGAGGACCGAGATGACGCCGACGATCGTGTGCCCGGCCTCGCGGACCGCCTCGATCGCCTGGAGCGTGGAGCCGCCGGTGGTGACGATGTCCTCGACGATCACGCAGCGGTCATCGGCGTCGAGGAACGGCCCCTCGATGCGCCGCTGAAGCCCGTGCTGCTTGGTCTCCTTGCGAACGAAGAACGCCTTGCCCTCGAAGCCGCCGGCCAGCGCCGCGCACGCGACGGGGTCGGCGCCCATCGTCAGGCCGCCGACGGCGGTGGCGCCCCACGCGCGCGCGTGCGCGGCAACCAGCTCGCCCAGCGCGGCGAAGCCGGGGGGCCGCAGGATCGCGCGCTTGGCGTCGACGTAGTACTGCGCGGTGGCGCCGCTGGTCAGCACGACCTCGCCGATGACGAGGGCGTGGGTCCGTAGTTCGTCCACGAGGCGTTGGGTGGCGTCCATGTGCGGCCGTAGTCTATGGGCGTGATCGAACGGGCTTTGCGCTTCGCCGCGGTGGTTTGCAGCCTGTTGGTGGTCCTCGGCTGGGGCTGGTTCGCCGCGGACCAGACGAGCGCCGCCTCCAAGCAGTCCCAGGCGGAGATCGCCGGGCAGTCCGCCTCGCAGGCCGCGAGCCCGGATCCGGACCAGGAGCGCGCCCGCGAGAAGGTGAACTCCAAGGCCCACGAGGTCGTGGACGACGCCAACGACGTCCTGCTCAAGCCGTTCGCGTCGATCGCCGACGGCAGCTCGAGCAAGTGGGTCCGCCGGACGGTGCCGGCGCTGCTGGCCCTGCTGATCTACGGCTTCGGCCTCGGGCTCCTCGCGCGGGTCGCTGCCGGCCGCTGGTGAGCCCGCGCGGGAGCGACCCGGCCTTCGGCGCCCCGGGGCGCGACTTCGCGCTCGGGGTCGAGGAGGAGCTGCTGGTCGTGGAGCCCGCGACGCTCGCGCTCTCCCACAGCGGCGTCGACGTCCTGTCGCGGATGACCGTCGCGCCGCAGGAGGGCAGCGCGCATCCCGACACGTACGCGGCGCTGATCGAGCTGGCGAGTCCGGTCAGCGCCAACGCGGAGGAGGGCGTGGGCGCGATCGCCGCTCTGCGCGCGCGGGCACGGACGGCCGGCGCGGTCCTGCTCGGCGCCGGGATCCACCCCGACGGCGCGTTCGGGGACGTCGTCCACGTCGACGAGCCGCGCTACCACGAGATCCACGCCCAGCTGCGCGGGCTCCTGCGCCGGACGCCGACGTGCGCGCTGCACGTCCACGTCGGGATGCCCGACGCCGAGACGGCGATCCACGTCTACAACGGCCTGCGCGAGTGGCTGCCGCTGCTCCAGGCGCTGGCCGGCAACTCCCCGTTCTGGCACGGCGCCGACTCCGGGCTGGCGACCGCGCGCGCCCAGCTCTTCCGCGGCTACCCGCGCGGCGACATCCCGCGCGCGTTCGCGTCCTTCGAGGACTTCGAGGCGAGCGTCGCCGCGGTCGTCGCCGCCGGCGACGCGCCCGACTACACGTTCCTCTGGTGGGACATCCGCCCCCACCCGCGCCTGGGCACCGTCGAGGTCCGGGCGATGGACGCGCAGTCCTCGCTGGCGACGATCGCCGGGCTGGTGGGGCTGATCCACGGCCTCGCGCGCGCCGCGGCCGAGGCGCCGGTGCCGTCCGGCGGCTGGTCGCCGCGCGAGGCGCTGATGGAGTCGAGCTTCCGCGCCGCACGCGACGGGTTGGGCGCGACGCTGCTGCTCGACGGCGCGCTCACGCCGGTCGCGACCGTCGCCCGTGACGCAATGGCGCGGGCGCGGCCGTTCGCCCGATA